>CAVHZP010000297.1:0-2822 GCA_963640485.1 bacterium
GCGCATTCCATCCCGCCCTATTGGGCGGCCCCTTCTCCAAGGGGCGACTCATGTGAGGCTTGCGTAACATAGCAAGAATATCACTTGCATAGAAAACCATATAACCGCCCTGTGGGCGAGGGAAATGGTGGCGCGAAACAGTTTGCTCATCGTTCATCGCGGGACGCACTTTGCTCTCCTCTCTCTGTTTCTCTAGCAGGCTAGCAGCCAGCAGCTAGGAGCCAGGAGCTGCAGCGACATGTACGCGTGGCGGTAGAGGCACTGCCATCACCCGCCCTTCGGGCACCCTCTTCAGAGAAGAGGGCTTATGTGCGAAAGCAGCCAAACGCGCCTTATCCCCTATCCCTTATCCCCTATCCCTTATCCCTAAACACAAAAAGCCGCGGAAATGATTTCTCATTTCCGCGGCGTGTAGTCTACCTACCCTAAGGCACATACGCCCTGGTGGCGTGGCCCAGGATGGACAGGTGCAGGTCCGTGAGCAGGGAGAGCCGGATGGGGAGGACTCTTCTATTTTCTACGAATATATCAATTTGGGATTCTTTGAGATTTTGCATGACCACAGAGAGTTCTTCTTCCATTTCAGAGAGAAGGGCCAGGAGGCTTTCGGCCTGGCGGATGTTGGCTTCTGTGATTTCATAGACATGACCATGACCGGCGAGGATCGGGGAAGCCGATGCCACGCGGGGCTCTCTGGTGAAAATTTCCTTCCAGAAAGCGAAGGACGGGACCGGTTTGCCGTCCATGACGCGCTCCACGTAGATGAGGCGGAGGACCATGAGGGCGGCGGAGCAGCCGACGCCGAAGTCGAGGCCCAGCCAGTAGGAGTCCGCGCCGAGGCCCATGACGTGGTCCAGGAACAGGCTCATAGGGAAGCAGCCGCCCCAGTAAGCGACCACCATGAGGACGAAGGAAATACGGGTATCTTTGAGACCGCGAAGGATGCCCTGGATCGGTGTAGACACCGCGTCGAAGAGCTGCCAGCCGGCGCCGTAGATGAGGAACTGGCCTGCGATGGAAACCACCATAGCATCGCCGGTGTAGACTTCGCCGATGGAGTCGCGGAAGAGAATAGTCAGCGTCGCTGTCATGGCCGCGCCGGTCATGGCGGTGACGAAGCCGGCTTTCTTGTAGCGGCGGGCGAGGCGGATGTCACCGGCGCCGACGGCCGTAGCGATGAGAATGGTGAGCGCCATGGAGCAGGAAACCGGGAGCATGTACACCAGGCTGGCGAAGTTGTCAGCGATCTGGTATGCTGCCAAAGTTTCGGTGCCGTAGCGCGCCAGGAATACGATGATGAGACTGAAGAGGCTCATTTCCATGAAGATGGACATGCCCGACGGCACGCCGACGATGAGGTACTCTTTCAGGTCCGCCATCTTGATTTCCAGAGAACTGAAAATCGAGCGGCCGCCCAGGGTCTTCGATTTCATCACTACCAAGAGGAAGAGAGCGAAGAGGCAGCCATAGGTGAGCATGGTGGAAAGACCGGCGCCGATGCCGCCCAGGCGGGGCATGCCGAAGTTTCCGTAAATAAAAAGGTAATTGAAAACGCCATTCACAGCCGGTGCCACCAGGAAAAGTTTCATGGAAATCGAGGTGGAGCCTGCGGTGTCGGTGAGGCAGCGCAGCGGGATGATCATGGAAACGAAGAATACCACGCCCACCATGGTGAGGAGGTAGTACCGCGCGGTATGAGCCACCACGTCTTCCAGGGCGAGGTACGCCAGGAGGTCATCGATGAAAAGGAAATAGGCAGCGCCGAAGGCAAGAGAAATGCCAAGGCCGATGGCGAGGCCGGTGCGAACTATGAAGGGCAGAAGGTGCGCCTTCTTCTGTCCCAGGAGCCCCGCCATGAGCGGCGTGCCTGCCATGAGAAGACCCACGATGGAGGCGAGGAGCGGGTAGAAAAGCCCGGCACCAACGGAAACGCCCGCCAGGTCATCGCTGCCGGCGTGGCCCGCCATGGTGGTATTGATAAATGTGATGCCGGCGGTGGAAATCTGCGCCACCAGGATCGGCAGCATCACGGATAATAATTTGCGTATATCGGTCTGTAAGGATAACATCCTCATTCACACTCCAAAGGTTTTCAACAAAAAAGACGCCCAGCGGCGTCAGTTCGTACTGTACGGGAAATCGGAGTGAGTTCTATGGGAAAGAAATAGGGTTTTTGCGCGGATTCTTACGCAAGGCCTTCAAGAGTAGTCCCTTGGAGAAGGCGGGTTATTCCGTCAAGCGATTTACATACCAGCAGCCAGAAGCACTATGTGACGCTATCCCAAAACCGTAGCCCCTTGGAGAAGGGGCGCGCGTTAGCGGAGGATGGAGTGACTCGCTAGAGGCACAACCACCACCAGCAGTATCATGCAAATTGCTTTACTCACATCAGCATGCCTTCCGCTAGTGCTGAGTATGCACCTTCGGTGCATTCCATCCCGCCCTATTGGGCGGCGCCGTTTGGCCTCTAAGGAAGGCGCCTTAATGGGCAGGCTAGGCGCCTCTTCATAATGGGCCAAACTTGGAAATCCTTCTGCAGGATTCCCATCTCCAAGGGGCGACTCATGTAGGGCTAATAAAACATAGCAAGAAAACGATTGGGACTGCACGTTACAGCGCTATCCTTAACTTAATAACATTACCCCTTCGGGGGGGGAAGGTGGGCCCCGTAGGGGACCAAAGGGGTGCGCAAGCGAACTGCATCGCCAGGAGCGAAGCGACGCAGGGATGCAGTGAGACGCCATTCCGAACGTAGTGAGGTGTGCATTTTCCCGAACGAAGTGAGGGCTTCTTTTCCCAGCCGTAGGCTGGTTGTTTGGTTT
>CAVHZP010000298.1:0-2812 GCA_963640485.1 bacterium
GGCAAAGCCGGAGTCTGTCCATACGGAAACGAGAGCTCTCATAAAGCCGTCCATAATAGATCTCCTTGTTTCAGATATTGTTTAGTAGTCGGTAATCGGGGGCGCATTCCGCAGTGTGACCTCCTTCCCCTGGAAGGAGGGGAACCGCTTGCGGTGGAGGTTGGCATTTCGTGAAACCAACCCCCGCCCTTCGGGCCCTCCCCCTTCCAAGGGAAGAGGATTGCACTGAGGAAAACGCGTCCTGATTACTAACTACTAATTACTGATTACTACTTTGAAATTATTTCTTCTTTCCTTTGGTCGGGTCCACGATGTGAATCAGCTGGATGACGCATGCGAGGAAAATCAGAACGGCAAACACGATAACCATGTTTGTCAGACAAATAGAAAGCGGGCCTGGAGTTTCCATGTGTGAAACCACCTTTCAAAAATATTATTTCTTACATGCCGAATGGCCAAACGATCGGGATAACTACGAGGCAAACGATCAGGGAGAGTACGCACATCGGTACGCCGACTTTTGCGTAGTCATTGAAGGAGAAGTTGCCAGGTCCCAGAACGAGAGTATTTGGCGGAGTAGCCATTGGAGTTGCGAATGCGCAGGATGCTGCGATACCGAGTGCCATCAGAACCGGTTTCGGGTCAGCGCCGATGGACTGAGCGATGGAGATACCGATCGGAGCGAGAAGTGCTGCAGATGCGGTGTTGGACATGAACTGAGTCAGGATGTTGGAAATCAGGAACAGTACAGCGGTCAGTACGTATGGGTTCGGGGAATCGCCCATCATGTCTACGACAGTGTCAGCGATCAGTTTGCCTGCGCCGGTCTTTTCCATAGCGGTTGCAACGGAGAGCATACCAGCGAAGAGGAAAATTGTTACCCAATCAATGCCTGCATATGCTTCTTTTTCCTTCAGACAACCGGTGATAACGCAGAGGATAGCGCCGGCAACTGCTGCGGTGTGAAGCGGTACAGTTTTGAGATCCAGAGCCATGCAGAGTACGACGCCAATCAGAATGCCGCCGGCAATCCACATTTTAACAGGGCTCTTCGGGCCATCGCCGCCGCCAGCTTCTTCTTTAGCAGCTTTCAGAGCTTCTTCGTCCATAGCGCCTGCGGTTTTAGCAGCGATCATGTGACGGCCAATGAAGAGGGTGTAAACGGTGATGATGAGGGACAGCGGAATACCGATCCAAGCGAATTCGAAGAAGCCGAAGGTCGGAAGACCAGCAGTGGTCAGAGCGCCGGTAACGATAACGTTTGGCGGAGTACCGATCATGGTGATGGTACCACCGACGTTAGCAGCAATAGCCAGAGGCATCAGCTGTTTGGAAGCCGGGAGCTTTGCTACGTTGCAGATACCAACGATAACCGGCATGAGGCATGCTACTGTACCGGTGTTGGAAGAAACAGAGGACAGCACGATGGTTACGATCATGATAGCAGCCATCAGCGGAACTTCATTGGTGCCTGCCTTTTTAACGACAGCTACACCGATTGCTTCAGCGAGGCCGGTCTTGAACATAGCCGCGCCGATAACGAACATACCGCCGAAAAGAACGACGGTGGAATTGGAAAGACCTGCATATACAGCCTTGGACGGAAGAACGCCCAAGATACCGAGTACGGTACAAGCAGCCATAGCGGTAACAGCCAGCGGGATCAATTCGGTAACGAAGAGAAATGCTGCCACAGCTAATACGCACAGCGTAATAATAGCGGGATCCATAAGTCACCTTCCTGTAATAATTTAGAAATACATTTGCTTTGTGAAAAATCCTGGAAACGCTGCGGGATTTTTCGCTTTTTCAAACCTCTTTGGGAAATCACATTCCCCAGTTCTCTGTTTTTGATGAGAAAGTAAAATTGCTGTTTACAGTCAGATGAACTTCCATGGGTAGAAAAAAGAACCTGGCCTCTACTCTCGAACCTCTATCCTCCTTCCGGCGTCTTAGCCTCTACGCCGTTTTTATTCCTGGAAGGAAATACACGTATTCCCCTCCCAAGCGCCGCAATCATATTACAAGATGCTTTAATGAATTTCAAAGAAATATAGTTTACTATGCATATGTTAGGTATGTATGCTATCTTTTATGCTATTGACTTTTACTTGCTTTTATGATTCTAAAACTCTTCTCATTTTTATCGACTTGCATTTTCATACGCCCGCCGTTTTTACAATTCCTTTATACGCCATTATTCTCCCTTATTCTTCTCTTTTCTATGCTATATCTACACCTATAGAAATAGGAATGATAGGATTTTATTATTTTAGGCTAGCCGAATTAAAAATAACCGCTATAAATTAAGAAATATAGCCAAAGTGCCTATGTTTCTGTGATTTATAAGGGGTATAAAAAAAATCTCTATGTAGTTTTTAAAAAGTTAGTGCAATGGGTTTGCAATTACGCTATCGGTTTAGTGGTCAGTAATCAGTAATCAGTAGTCAGGGCGCGTCTGACTGCATAGTCAAATACACCAAGCCCTCTTGGCGTCGAAAGTGAGGAGGGAGGAGTTAGGAGTGAGGAGTGATGGTGCGCCGCATCAATTCATATAGCGGCGCGAGTTTTGAAATAAGGAACGTAGTCAAATACTATCGGTCAACGCAATATTACGAAAACCTTACGCGCGTAGCCCCTTGGATACGCAATGCGGTTAAATAAGGATTTTCATGCTGCAATTTGACGCAGATTGTTACACTAGCATAAGGAAGTAGACCCTTGGAGAAGGGTCGCCCGATAGGGCCGGATAGAAATGCACCGAAGGTGCATACTCAGCAGTAGCCCAAAGTATGCTGATGTTTGCGTATAG
>CAVHZP010000299.1:0-2809 GCA_963640485.1 bacterium
GAAGAGGGTGCCCGTAGGGCGGGTGATGCTTTTTAAGAATGAGGAAGCAGCCAAACGCGTCCCGACCAACGACTACTGACCACCGACCACAAAATTGACAGCGAAAATCCCCGAAATCCTCCAATCCCAAAAATCCCCGCTGTGTTATACTAAAGCCATGAGAGTTTAGAAAGAAAAAATCATTTCAACATACAGAATGAGGGAAACAGATGATCAATATCCGTAAATTGGAAAGTGAATTGTGGGAGTCGGCGGACTTGCTGCGCTCCGGTTCGAATCTCACTTCGAATCAGTATTGCATGCCGGTCTTAGGGCTCATCTTCCTGCGATACGCCTACAGCCGCTTCAAAATGGTAGAAGCAGAGATTTTGAAAGACCGGCCCTCTCGAGGCGGGCGGGTGATGCCGGTGGAGGCCAGCGACTTCCGGGCGAGGAGTGCCCTTTACCTTCCGAAAGAAGCGCGGTATGATTACCTCCTGAATTTGCCGGAGAACATTCCCGCCGCGGGACTGCAGAACAAGGAAGGCCAGCGCATGACCAGCCTGGGGGAAGTGGTGAATCATGCCATGAGCCTCATCGAGGACCAGAGCAAGCAACTGGTGGGCATCCTGCCGCGAAGCTACAAAGATTTCTCCGATGACATTTTGAAAGAACTCCTGCGCATTTTCAATAATTCCGCCTTAGACCAGGTAGGCGGCGACATCATCGGCCGCATTTACGAATATTTCCTCAATAAATTTGCCAAGAACATCGCCTCTGACGATGGTGTATTTTTTACGCCCAAATCCCTGGTAAAGATGATCGTCAATGTCATCGAGCCCCGGGGCGGGATACTGCTAGACCCTGCCTGCGGATCGGGTGGCATGTTCGTCCAGTCCGGTGATTTCGTAAACGCCCAGGGCTTCCGGGCGAACCAGGCCATGACCTTCTACGGCCAGGAAAAAGTGGAGTACAATGCCCAGCTGTGCCTCATGAATATGGCGGTCCACGGGCTCTCGGCGAAAATCAAGTCCGGCGATGAAGGAAATACTTTTTATCATGATGCCCACAATCTGGTGGGGCAGTGCGACTACGTCATGGCGAATCCGCCCTTCAATGTGGACAAAGTGAAAGCAGAGACCTGCGCCTCTGCGGGGCGCCTGCCCTTCGGTCTGCCCGGCGTGAATAAGAGCAAGGAAGTCAGCAACGGGAACTACCTGTGGATTTCCTACTTCTACAGCTACCTCAATGCCAAAGGCCGGGCGGGCTTCGTCATGGCCTCCTCCGCCACCGACAGCCAGAGCCAGGACAAAGACATCCGCGAGAAACTCCTAGCCACCGGCGCCGTGGACGTGATGGTGAGCGTAGGAAATAATTTCTTCTACACCAAGTCTCTGCCCTGCTCCCTGTGGTTCTTCGACAAAGGGAAACCGGAAGCCCTGCGGGACCGGGTGCTTTTCATCGACGCCAGAAATTACTACACCGTGGTGGACCGCACGCTGAATGAATGGTCCTCCTGGCAGCTGGCGAACCTCACTGCCATCGTCCACCTCTACCGCGGGGAAAATGAGAAATATGAGTCCCTCCTCCGGGCCTACCACGAAACCCTGGCGAGCGAGGCGCCTTTCGGAGACATCGCCAAGGCCATAGAAGAGGAAATCGAAGCCCTCCGCGCCGAAGGCAAGGAGAAAGTGGCAGCCGCGCCAAAGAAAGAGCGGAAGAAACTGCAGGCTGCCTATGACGAGAAGGTGAAAGAGAAAGAAGAGCGCCTCACCATTGCGAAAGAAGCCCTGTGGCTCTATGAGAAATTCGGCGATGGGACCTATCAGGATATCCCGGGGCTCTGCAAGATTGCCACTTTAGAGGAAATCCAGGAAAAGGGCGCCTCCCTCACCCCCGGCGCCTATGTAGGCGTAGCGCCCCAGGCCGACGATGGTGTAGACTTTGCCTCCCGCATGGCAGAAATCCACCAGGAACTCCTGACCCTCCAAGCCGAGTCCAATGCATTGATGGATACCATCTCGAAACACATGAAGGAGATGGGGCTATGAAATGGGAAGAAGTAAAAGCCTTCCAATTTTGCGATTCTGTTAGAGATGGGACGCATGATACGCCAAAACCAGTTAAAATTGGTTTTAAATTGGTTACAGGAAAGCATATAAAAAATGGACAAATAAATCCGGAAGGGGCATACTGCATTAGTGAAGAGGACTACAATTCTATAAATAATCGTAGTCAGGTGGAACTATGGGATGTCCTTATGTCAATGATAGGGACTGTGGGAGAAGTCGCAGTAGTAAAAGAAACTCCAAATTATGCCATAAAGAATGTTGCGCTATTTAAATGTGGAAAAAATGAAATAAGAGGAAAGTGGCTGGCATATTATTTGCAATCTCCAATGGCTAGGGGCAAAATGCTAGGGGAGAAGAAAGGCTCTAGTCAGCAATTTCTATCATTAAAGCAGTTACGATCATTGGATATCCCTGCTCCAGATGAGCGTTATATGAGATCTGTTATCGACATTCTCTCTGCCTATGATGACCTGATCGAGAACAACCGGAAGCAGATTCGTCTCCTAGAGGAGGCGGCGCGGCGGCTCTATAAGGAGTGGTTCGTGGATTTCCGTTTCCCCGGTCATGAAGCCGTCCCCCTGGTGGACGGCGTGCCCGAGGGGTGGAAGAAGAAAACCATAGGTGATCTATCCTGTGTATTGCGCCGCGGGATTTCTCCGAAATACAACGAAAACGGAAAGTATACGGTTATCAATCAGAAGTGTATTCGTGAATTATTCCATGCGGACGTGGGCCTTGCCAATGGCGGTTCTCTTCGC
>CAVHZP010000300.1:0-2792 GCA_963640485.1 bacterium
GGGCAGAGCTTGAGCGAGCAGCGGGAGACGAGTGGAAAATGGGAAACATCGTAGGCGGGTTGGAAAAAGAAATGGGGCTTGCCGACGGTAAGGAAATGGTGAAGAGCTATTTCCGCGGTCTTACGGTCAGTGATGCAGTATGGGTCGAAGGGGATACGTGCGTTGTTGCCAAAGCAGATTTGACCATAGAGGATGAGAAGCCCCACCAAGTCTCTTTATATAGAGAGTGCCTAGATACCGATTCTGTTTTTGAATGTATCATAGGTATTGACGATAGTGAATCGGGGATGGGGCATTTTGGGATTACCACTTTGGCGGATTTACAAAAGGTATTGCGGGAATTTATAGATTTCCAATATCAGATTTTGCAACCTCCATTTCGGAAATATGCTAAGGAGGAACTAGGGGATATCAAAGTCGATGAAAAGCCGTATTTCCTTTTAGGCGGTGGTACAGGCTTTTTATCGAAGACGTTGCTTTATTCTTTGGCACCTGACCGTCAATCTGCAGTGGAAGTGACAAGATTGCTATTGGAGAACATGTTTCCGAACGGAAAACATGGGAAACCGAAGGCGCATATACTGTCACCGCATACGCTGAAATTAACCAGTAGAAAAGGTTATACCTATCTCATGGGGCTTTGCTACTTAGAAGAGGTGAAAGAGCTATGCTGACACAGGCGGAAATAGAGCTCACCCTTCCGGCGGGGCAGATACTGAATCAGTCCATGGGCTCCATTCTCCAGGGCGCTTTGATGGAAATCGTCTCGCCTGCCTGGGCGGCGGCCATGCACACCCAGAAGGCAAGACCCTACAGCCAGTACGCGGCCATGATCGACGGCAAACCCTGCTGGCGCATCCAGACTTTGACTGACGAAGCGCTGGAAGAAATCTTGGTGCCCTTGATGAAGCAGCAGAGCATCCGGCTGAAACAAAGAAATAGCGAGATCGGCCTCTCTCATTTCCGCATCGTGAAGCAGGAGACTTTCGCGGACATCGAGCAAAGATACTGGGGCGGTGAGCGGATTCACCACATCGATATGAATTTCCTCACCTCTGCCTCCATCAAGAGCCAGGGGCAGTATGCCATATTTCCGGAGCCCCGGCTTCTCTTCGTGAGTCTGGTGAATAAGTGGAATCTCTACTCTCAAGGCTCTACCATCGAGGAGGAAAATCTTTTCGACCACCTGGCATCCCAGATGGACATCACCGGCTACAAGCTCCATATGCATCCCTTCTCTCTGGAAGGCCGCCGCATTCGAGCATTCCGAGGCACCGTGCAGTATGGTTACTTCAAAAATGACGCCGCCGCAAGCCTTGCCGCCACCCTCGCTGCCTTCGCGCCTTACGCCGGCGTGGGCATCAAGACCGCTATGGGCATGGGCGGCACCGAAAGCACCATTGCCTTTTGGAATACCAATAAGGAGAAATCATGAGAATTTTATTTACGCCTGCCGGCGATACGGATCCGGTGAGAGGCTTTCATGACGGAGCCATCCTCCATATCCTTCGCCACTATGAAGTGGACAAGGTCATCTTGCTGCTTACCAAAGATATGGAAGCCAAAGAAGATGCCATGGGCTGTTATGCCAAAGGCATCGAGAGCGTGTCGCCTGATACATCGCTTACCTATATCCGAAGCGGTATCACGGAACCACAGAAATTCGAAGCCCTGACCGGCGTGCAGGATGCCTTCGCCGAAGCCTATGAAGCCTATCCCGATGCGGAGTGGCTGGTAAATATCAGCTCCGGTACGCCGCAGCTCAAGACCGTCATGGCGCTCTTCGCCTTGGACTATCCTCGTGTGAAGGCAATCCAGGTGGCAAGCCCTGAAAAAGGCTCGAACCGTGGCAACCATCCTTGCCGCAATGCGGAAGAATTGGTGGAAATGCTGGAATGTAATGAGGACAATGAAGAAGGCGCACGAAATCGCTGTGAAGAGCCGCCGCTTTTCCTTTTGAAACGCCACGGGCTTATCCGACAAATCACTTCCTTGGTGGAAAATTACGAATATGCCGGCGCCCTGCAACTCCTCGTGCAAAATCGGGACTGCGGTTTCTCAGAGGACACAGAGAAACTCCTTCGCCACGCCGTCTATCGCCGCGACCTCATGTGGCGGGAAGCGAACAAAGTCATTTCCAAGTACGAAGGCAAGCCGCTCATGGAAAGCCCCGACGACTTCACCGAATATTTCCGGGTCATGGAAATGCGCGCCCGGAAGAAGCAGTATCCCGAATTCATCGTCAAGCTCTCGCCGGTCCTCATGCAGCTGGGCATGAAATACCTTCGGAGCCTCACCCGCTTCGATTTGGACAGATGTGGATATGAGCGAGGCGGCGTATTTAGACTCGATAGAGATAAGATGAATGTAGCCTATCCCCGGCTGGTTTCCTACATCGAAGGTATCTTAGGAAAATCGCTCCGCAGTGATCCCATCTACTTCAGCAGCATCGTGTGGATCTGCGAGTATTTGAATGCTAATGAGTATAAGGGAGATAAGCGCCATGAAAATGTAACTGGCATCTTCGAAAAACTGCGGCTGGCAGAAGAGAAGACCAGAAACCTGGTGGCCCATGAAATCACCAATCTCAGCGATGCGAAGATCCAAGAGCTCACGAAACTTACCGCCCAGAATCCCTCCGGCATCCCCGGCGGTCTGACAACAGAGAAAATCCTGCAACTCCTCCGTGATGCCGCCCACCTCATCCGAGGTCAGGATATCAAATGGAATTATGACGAGCTGAATGGTATAATCGTAAGTAGCTTGAAGAGGCGATAACGTAGTCAAAAGAT
>CAVHZP010000301.1:0-2769 GCA_963640485.1 bacterium
ATGTCTTCCGGAATCGTGATGCCCAGGATTTCTGCGCTCTTCTGGTTGATCATGATGGTGTAATCCTTCTGATGCTGGATGGGCGCATCGGCGGGCTTGACTTTGCCGTCGAGAATGTCTGCGGCAAGGGCGGCGGTCTGTTTCCCTAAGCGGTAGTAGTCCACCGAGATGGCGGCGAGGGCGCCGTCTTTCGCCATGAGGTCAGCGCCTACAATGACGGGGATTTTATTTTCATCGGTGATCTTGATGAGCGTGGGCACAGAGGACGCCAGCATATTGTCCGTGGGCACGTAAATGTAGTCCACCTTACCCACCAGAGACTCAGCGATCTGCTGGATGTCATTGACGTTGTTCACCACTCGTTCTTCCACGTGGAGGTCGTGTTTCTTGCAATAGGACTTCATGGCGTTCGCCTGCACTTCGCTATTCACTTCGCTGGCGCAGTAGATGAGTCCCACGTTCTTTGCATCAGGAAGAAGTTTCTTCGCCAGATCCATCTGGTCGTCGATCATAGCCAGGTCGCTGACGCCGGTCACATTGCCGCCGGGTTTCTCGTCATTCGCTACCAGCTTCGCCGTGGTGAAATTGGTGATGGCTGTGCCGACAATAGGGATATCTGTGATTTCATTCGCCGCCACTTGGGCTGCCTGGGTGGAAATCGCGCAGATCAGCGCCGGCTTTTCCGATTTGAATTTAGAAACGATGGTTTTCAGATTGGACTGATCGCCCTGGGCGTTTTCCTGGTCAAAGGACACTTTCTCCGGCCCATAGCCCCGCTCCTTCAAGCCATCCACAAAGCCGCGGTTCGCTTCATCGAGAGAGCCATGCTGTACAATCTGCACCACGCCGATTTTCACTTTCTCTCCGCTTTTGGGAGATGCATCATTTCCGCAGCCCGCCGTCAGCGCCGCCGCGGCGACCATGGCCGCTATGCCAAACTTCATCCATTGTTTCATTGGTATGCCTTCTTTCGTAGTTTTAAGAGAAGAAAGTGAGGAGGGAGGAGTTAGGAGTGAGGAGTGAAGGGGCGGCGCACAAGTTAATAAGCGCCGCAAACTTGAAAAGTCAACGCGCCTTCCTGCGTCCCCACTTGCGTAAGCATCACCCGCCCTACGGGCACCCTCTTCAAAGAAGATGGCTTGAAAGCGGTAAATGCGCCTTATCCCTTATCCCCTATCCCTTATCCCTCGCTCTCTGTTGCAAATCATTTATTCTCTTATTCTACCATAGTGGCATTCTTATATTCATCAGGAATTTGGATTCCCAGGATTTCTGCGTTCTTCTTGTTGATGATGACTTCGTAGACTTCCGGATCCTGTACGGCGGTTTCTTCCGGCTTGATCTTGCCGTCGAGGATGTCTGCTGCCATGTGGCCTGCCTGCACGCCGGATTTGTAGAAGTCCACAGAGAGGGAGGCGAGGGCGCCGTCTCTAGCCATGCTGTCTGCGCCTACGAGGACCGGGATCTTTGCCGGGTCGGTGACTTTCACCAGCGTCGGGATGGAGGACGCCAGCACGTTGTCGGTGGGGACATAGATGAAATCGACCTGACCCACCATGGATTCGGCTACCTGCTGGATGTCATTGACAGAGGAAACGGTGCGTTCCACTACAGCGAGGCCGATGGATGCGGCGTGGTTCTTCGCCTGGTTCGCCTGGATTTCACTGTTCACTTCGCTGGAGCAATAGAGGACGCCCATGGTCTTGGCATTCGGCAGCAGCACTTTGCCCATGTCCACCTGTTTCTCTACCGGGCCGCGGTCGTTGACGCCGGTGACATTGGTTTCCGGTTTCTCATTGCTCTTCACCAGTTTCGCGGTGGCGAAGTCGGTGATGGCGCAGCCGACGATCGGAATGTCTTTGATTTCATTGGCCACGGCCTGGGTGGCAGGCGTGGAAATACCGAAAATGATGTCCGGCTTGTTGCTCTTGAAACGAGCGGCGATGCTCTTCAGGTTCGACTGGTCGCCCTGGGCGTTCTGCTGATCTACTTCAATCTTGTCTGCCCCGTAGCCTTTGTCCTTCAAGCCGTCGATCATGCCCTTATTGGCAGCGTCCAGAGAGCCGTGCTGCATGATCTGTACCACAGCCACCTGCTTCTTCCCGGACGCTTTGCTGCCGGCGCTACCATTGTCCCCGCAACCGCCATACACCAGAGTCATGCCTGCCAATGCAGCGATCAAACCAACTTTTACCCATTTTTTCATCATAGTAATTCCTCTCTTCTTTTCTTCTGTGCTTCCATTTCGGAAATTTCCTAATAAAAAAGTCCCTTGCAACATTTGCAAGGGACGACGGGACTCATCGCGGTACCACCCTGATTATCCGAGGAATATAAAAAGGGCGGTACCCAAGGGACGGATTTTCCGTGGTACCACCCTATTTCTCTTCATCAGATCAACTCTCAGCTTTGTAACGAAAGCCACCCCGGCAAGACCTACTATGATTTCAGCCAAGCAGTTCAGGAAAGAACTTCCCTATTTCCTATTTACCGGTTTCCACCTGCCCCGGCTCTCTGCGAAAATCAGAAATACGTACTTTTTTCCATCAGCACTTTTCAAATATGTGCTCATTGTATCGAATGATGAGGAAAATGTCAAGGGGAATCTTAGGGATAAGGGATAGGGGATAAGGGATAAGGAGGCTAGTGCGTTTACCGCTGGTGCGTACATGTCAATGAAGCTTCTAGCGGCTGGCTACTGGCTACTAGCCGGTTAGAGGGACATCTCACCAATACGCCAAGTGTGTCCCTCATTTAGCGGAAACGGGA
>CAVHZP010000302.1:0-2767 GCA_963640485.1 bacterium
AAAAATCGACTCGCAAACGTGCGAGCCGATTTCTGTATGTCTTATTCCTTCACCACTTTGATGGAGAAATAATTTTTCTTGCCTTTCTTCACGATGATGAAGCGGCCGTCTGTGTTCGGGTGTGCGGAGACGAGGGCTTCCACATCTTTCACCTGGTCGCCATTGATGCGGATGGCGCCGTTTGCCACGTCTTCTCTGGCCTGGCGTTTGGATTTCTCGATGCCTGCTGCCACCAGCGCTTCCACGATATTGATGGGCGCTTCGTGGACTTCGCCGCCTTTGGTATTCCGGAAAGCACCTTCGATTTCTTCACCCGAGAGGTCCTGGATGTTGCCGGAGAAGAGAGCCGCGGTGACTTTCTCTGCCTGCGCCAGGCCTTCTTCGCCGTGAACGAAGCGGGTCACTTCTTCAGCCAGTTTCTTCTGCGCCGTTCTGTGTTCCGGATGTTCAGCCACTTCGGTTTCCAGCGCTTCGATTTCCTCTTTGGACAGGAAGGTGAAATATTTCAGGTACTTCGCTACATCGCGATCGTCCTGGTTGAACCAGAACTGGTAAAATTCGTAAGGCGAAGTCTTCTTCGGGTCCAGCCATACCGCGCCGCCGGCGGTCTTGCCGAATTTCGTGCCGTCTGCTTTCAGCATCAGAGGAATCGTGAGGCCGAAGACATCCTGCTTGCCTTCGGTCTTGCGGATCAGGTCCACGCCATTGGTGATATTTCCCCACTGATCCGCGCCGCCGATCTGCAGCTGCACGTCGTAGTTGTCGTAGAGCATCTTGAAGTCGATGGACTGGAGGATCTGGTAGGAGAATTCGGTGAAGGAAATACCGGTGTCCAGGCGGGATGCCACCACGTCCTTCGCCAGCATGGTATTGATATTGAAGAGCTTGCCGTAGTCGCGGAGGAATTCCAGAAGGGAAATCTTCGACAGCCAGTCGTAGTTATTTACCATGGAGAAACCGTCTTCGCCGAAGAGACGCTTCATCTGGTTCGTCAGGCACTCTGCATTGTGCTGTACCTGCTCCTGGGACTGCAGCACGCGCTCCGTCTTGCGGCCCGAAGGATCGCCGATGGATCCCGTGCCGCCGCCGATGACGATCACCGGATGATGGCCCGCCAGCTGGAAACGTTTCAGAATCATGAAAGGAATCAAATGACCGATGTGCATGCTGTCCCCGGTGGGATCGATGCCGCAGTAGAGAGAAATCGATTTTTCCCCAACGACTTTATAAAGCCCTTCCTCGTCTGTCTGCTGATTTACCGCACCACGCCATTTCAATTCATCAATGATATTCATAAGCACACCTCATTTATAGAAATACAGTTTGTTACATACACTGTACTATAGCACAATTGGATTTTTGTTGCCAGGGAATTTAGTAGTCGGTAATCGGTAGTCGGTAATCGAGGCAGTAGGCAGACTTACCGCTATCGCTTTAGTGATCAGTAACTAGTGGTCAGTAGTCAGGACGCGATTACCCTCATTCTCGCACAGAGATTATCCCGCCATGTGTGAATAGCGGAAAACGCATCCTGATTACTAACTACTGATTACTGATTACTTAACCGTCACCGCTTCCTCCCCATTCCCATACAAAAAGGCCGCAGAGAAAATTCCCTGCAGCCTCTCATCATGCAATTAAAATTCTTCCACCAGCTTGTAGCCTTTGCCTTTGAGGAAGGCTTCGGTCTCCGACTCGGTGGTGCTGAATACAGCAATCGGCGAACCGGTCTGGCGGTCGAAGGAAATATACAGATAGCGAATCATCACATTCGCTGCCTGCAAGTCTCCCAGGATGTGGTTCAAAGCGCCCGGCTTATCGGAGCCCATGTCCACAGCGAGGACCAGATCCACGCGGCACTGATAGCCCTCCTTCTCCAGGACTTCCACAGCGGCTTCGGACTTGTCCACGATGAGACGGACGATACCAAACTCCGCGCTGTCGTTGGCCAGCATGGTGTAAATATTGATATCTTCACTGGCCAGAATCGACGTCATGCGGCTCAAAGCGCCCTGACGGTTGGCGGTGAATACGGATACTTGTTGTAACATAATTTGCCCTCCTTCAAACGGTTTTGCCCTTCATTGTAGCATAGATTGAGGGGGAAGGATAGTAGGAAATCAGTGCGCATACCGCCAGTGCCTACATATCGCTGCAGCTTCTAGCTACTAGCCGCTGGCTGCTAGCTGGCAAGAGGCACATCTCGCCAATAGGCAAAGTGCGTCCCACGATGAACAATGTCAAGAAATACTTTGCTAACGATAAATGCGTGGGCTATGCGTATAGCGCTGCTCGGTGCGCTTATGCACTAGCCGACCAGCAGCTAACAGCCAGGAGCCAGGAGCGACATCGACATGTATACACTGGCTAAATTCTCTCACAAAAAAACTGCCCCGCATCAGCGTGGCAGCCATCACTCACCAAGAGAATCAATTTCTAGAGCTTTCCAGTTCCAAGAGCGCCCAGCAGAGGGTCTCTCTTTTTTCTTCTTCTACAATAACTTCATTTTCAATCTGCTGATCTTTCATGATCTCATTGGCCTCCCAAGTGATGTCCGGATCGTCCCGGAAATATATTGTTGTCTTATGCTTACAATATACATCTTCTATAGCCACTTATCCAATATTTCTTTTATAGGCTTTCATTTTTCACTTGCATAGCAAAACATAATTCCCATAGCATGAATCATTTATGAAATCATTCATATCTCCTATCCATGGCAGCCTATTTGATTTCATTTT
This sequence comes from bacterium, assembly GCA_963640485.1. Lineage (GTDB taxonomy): Bacteria > Bacillota > Negativicutes > Veillonellales > Dialisteraceae > Dialister. The sequence continues at coordinate 2,742 of CAVHZP010000302.1, forward strand.
CTCTATAGGAAATGCATAGCAGACAA
>CAVHZP010000303.1:0-2754 GCA_963640485.1 bacterium
CAGCCAGTAGCTAGAAGCAACGCCTCTATGTTCGCACCAGCCCTATTTTCTCACTACCCCCGTCCCATCGAAGGCGGGCGTGAAGGCGGAGTCGGCGCTTTCTTTTTGCTGCACGTAGCCGTCGGTGATGCCCAGCTCTTCCATGTACGCCTCGCACTCTTCGTACTCTTCATCGGTGATGCGGCGGTTGATTTCCGGGAAATCGGCGGCCCGCCCTGCCGGCGTGTACTGGCGCATGAGGCTGAAGAGCACGTCGCCTTCGGCGAAAGTGTCGGCGATGTACTCGAGGATCCGTTTCGTGTCCTCCACCTGCCCCGGCAAAATGAGATGGCGGATGAGGACGCCTTTCTTGAGAAGCCCATCGCTATCCAATTCATAGGGACCGGTCTGGCGAAACATTTGCTCAATGGCGGCAGACGCTTTCTCGAAATAATCCGGCGCGTCGCTGTAGCGCTTCGCCGGCTCGCTGCCATAGTATTTCAAATCCGGCAACCAGCACTGCACCTTTCGCCGCAGAAAGGAAATGGTGTGCACACTTTCATAGCCGCCGCAGTTGTACACCACCGGCACCGGCAGCGGTTCACGCAAACTTTGGAAAATGGCATGGGTGTAATGGGTCGGCGTTACCAGATCGATATTGTGCGCGCCCTGGGCTATGAGCTCGAAATATATTTCCCGCAGCCTTTCCACAGACACTTCGATGCCCTTTCGCCGCTCAGAGATTTCATAATTCTGGCAATACACGCAAGACAGATTGCACCCCGCGAAAAACACCGTCCCCGCGCCCCGGGTTCCCGAGATGCAAGGCTCTTCCCAATGGTGCAGCGCCGCCCGCGAAATCACCGGCGCCATGGCGCTCTGGCAATATCCCAGCCGCCCGGCGCTCTCCAACTTTTCTTTCCGATCGATTTTACATGCCCTGGGGCACAGATTGCATACGCTCATAAGACTCCCTCTTTTCTTTGGACTTATTGTAGCAAGATTTTTATGATTTGCGCTAGTGGTTTAGTAATTAGTGATCAGTAGTCAGTGATCAGGGCGTACATTCTCGACGGTTTACGCTATCGGTTTTGTAATCAGTAGTCAGAGCGCATGTTCCGTAGTGGAGATTGGCTCGCATCCTCGTCCCCTACTTTCCCAAAGGAATGTGCCGAAAACGGAAAGCACGTCCTGATTACTGATTACTAATCACTGACTACTAAACCGACAGCGCCTCCCGCTAAGCTTAACATTCACTTGCAACAACTCCCCGAAAAATCATATAATGGAAGAGATTTTACTTGTGGTAAATCGATATGTTCTATTTCTGAAAGGAGTCTTTTCATGGAAAAGGAATCGGGGCTTTTGGAGCGAGTTTTCCACCTTAGCGAAAACGGTACTTCCGTCAAGACGGAAATAATGGCCGGTATTACCACATTTATGACCATGGCCTATATTCTGGCAGTAAATCCTGCCATCATGAGCGCCGCCGGCATGGACAAAGGCGCCGTGCTCACAGCCACCGCTGTAGCCGGTTTCCTGGGCACTATGCTGATGGCACTCTTTGCGAACTACCCCTTCGCCCTGGCACCGGGCATGGGGCTCAATGCGTTCTTCGCATTCACCGTGGTGCAGCAGATGGGATACACCTGGCAGATGGCGCTGGCCGCTGTATGCGTGGAAGGCATCATCTTCATCGTCATGTCTCTCACGAACATTCGTGAAGCCATCTTCAACGCCATTCCGCTGAACTTGAAACGCGCCGTTTCCGCCGGCATTGGCCTCTTCATCTGCTTCATCGGCCTCTGCGGCGCGCAGATCATCGTAGGAAATCCGGCCACCCATATTTCCCTCTTCTCCTTCAAAGGAGCCCTGGACAGCGGCGTCTTTGCCACCCACGGCATCACCGTAGTCCTCGCCATCCTCGGCGTCCTCTTCACCGGCATCCTCATGGCGAAGAACGTGAAGGGAAATATCCTCTGGGGCATCCTCTTCACCTGGATTCTTGGCATCCTTTGCGAAATCTCCGGCCTCTATGTGCCGAATCCCGCCGAAGGCGCTTTCAGCACGCTGCCGAACCTCTCCGCCGGACTCGCTTCCTTCCTGCCGGCTGACCTTTCACCGCTCCTCTTCCAGCTCGACTTCTCCCAGGTAGCTACCTTCAACTTCGCTGTCGTCCTCCTGGCATTCCTCTTCGTCGACGTGTTTGACACCCTGGGCACTTTGATCGGCGTCTCTGCAAAAGCGGACATGCTTGATGCCACCGGCCGCCTGCCCCGCATCAAAGGCGCCCTCATGGCCGACGCCGTAGCTACTACTGCAGGCGCAGCCCTGGGCGTTTCCACCACCACCACCTACGTAGAAAGCGCTGCCGGCGTTTCCGAAGGCGGCCGCACCGGCCTCACCGCTGTCACCGTGGCCGTGCTCTTCCTCCTGGCCCTCTTCTTCTCGCCATTCTTCATGGCAATCCCGGCATTCGCCACCGCTCCGGCGCTCATCACCGTGGGCTTCCTCATGTTCACCGCGGTAGGCGGCATTGATTTCCATGATGCCACCGAAGCCATCCCCTGCTACCTCTGCGTCATCGCTATGCCCTTCGCATACTCCATCGCAGAAGGCATCTCCTTCGGCGTCATCTCCTACACCATCATCAACCTCCTGACCGGTCGCAAAGACAAAGTCAGCCTCCTGATGATCGTCCTCACCCTCCTCTTCATCGCGAAATACATCGTACTTTGATAGGAAATACAGCCCGCGCCATTGGTGCGGGTTTTT
>CAVHZP010000304.1:0-2751 GCA_963640485.1 bacterium
AATAAGGAAATAGAAAAAGACGAAGCGTTTTACGTGCTTCGTCTTTTTTAGTGTGGGGCTGGTGCTGATGTCGCCAGTGCAAACATGTCGATGTCGCTTCTAGCTGCTGGCTGCTGGCTGCTAGCTGGCTAGTGCTACAAACTCACCGAAGCACAAAGTGCGTCCCGCACCTTCTGCTTTTCGGGAAGATGTTTCTCTGGCCGACTAGCAGCCAGCAGCTAGAAGCTAGGAGCAGCGCCACTATGTTTGCACCAGCGGTCGCGGCACCGACTGACTATTTCAATGGCCCCGGCGCGCCGTAGAGTACGATGAGGAGCAGCGCGGAAACGAAGATGGCGATGAAGGCCGGCAGGTGGTAGCTGGTGTAGAAGGGATCCTCCTTCTTCTCCACCGGCCGGTAGGGCGTGGCGGCCATGGTTTCGTAAAAGGTGCCGGGGATGAGGCCTTTGTAGAAACTGGAAAGATATTGGGCGTAGAGCGCCGTTTCCCGGCTGAAGAAATAGAAAACCGGAGAGTAGAGTGGGATGCGATTTCGTTTCGCCAATTCCGATAGTCCGGCGGTGATGAGCTCCTTCAGCTTGCGGTTCTGGTCCAACGGCTTCGTTTCCAGCTTTTGCGCAAAGCCATTGAAGATTTCATAGTAGCTCTCCATTTTCTCAGTGTTATATAGATTGGACAGGTCCTCCGGGAGGAAGGACATATCGCCTACCGCCCGGCCCGGATCTGATTCCTCCCGGAAAAATTCCGGAAAATGGGCCTCCACTTTGTGGATGCCTTTGAAAACGTGGAGCAGCGGGCTGTAGTCTTTGGCGTAATCTTTCAGCACATACTTGGCCACATAGAGCCGGAAGACGATGTAGTCCGCCAGAAAAGTGCTCCAGCTCTCCTGGTCTCCTTCAAAGAGGGTGATCTTCTTCGCCTTCGTGAACCGGCGGAAAATCACATGGAGCCCGAAACTCCCCTGGGGCTCGGCGGTGTAAGAGAAAAGCGCCCGCCGGCACAGGGTGATGCCCATACTTTCTAAATAGGTTTCTGTGTCCATGGCAGGCTCCTTTCGGGGATTGGTGGAGGTTTAGTAATCAGTGGTCAGTGATCAGTGGTCAGGCCGCGTTTGGCTGCTTTCCAACATAAGCCTTCTTCCAAGAAGAGGGCGCCCGTAAGGCGGGTGATGTTTTTCTCGGTTTCTTAGGAAAACAGGTAAACGCACTGACTTTTCAAAATCCGCGGCGCTTCTTAATTTGTGCGCCGCACCACAACTTGAATCCTTTTTGCTATTATAACACTTCAAGAAATAAAAAAAGGCGCAAAAAACAGGAGTCCATTTTTTGTGCCTTTTAGTAATTGGTATGCTTTCTTTCGCTTGGCGTTACATGCGTCCTGATCACTGACTACTAATCACTGATCACTAAACCGATAGCGTTAAAACCGCCATATTACGCAAACATAAACAGGAATCCGGCGGCCATGGTGGCAGCGAGCGTGAAAGACGGATAGAGGTGCTCATAGTTTTCCCGACTAAAGACGGAGCCCTGGGTGTGGAGTACCGTCTTTTTGTGTGCCTTCTGGTGAATCCGCTCCGGCGTCATCTGCGAGAGGCGCTGATGGAGAGCTGCCATGAAAGCTTTCGTTTCCGCTGTGAGATAGTTCACCATAGACGGCGTGAGGGGCGCGGACACTTCCTCTGCCATGCGGGCGAGGGAGGCTTCGATGGAGAGAGTGAGGCGACTCCCTTCCATACGGCTGGCAGCGTGGTCGATTTCCTCATAGCAGGCAAACATCCCTTTCACATGGTCTTCCGTCAGGTGAGCCACATGATTTCCCAGAACCAGGTAAGACCCGGCGAGGTCCTTCTCCAGCGCCAGGAGCTTCAATTGCTCCGGCAGCGAAGAAAGGATATTTCCCAAACCCGCGAGGATGGTCCGCTGGCAGCCGAAGCACCCTTTCCAGCCTTCGATGATGGAGGTTGCCACGTAGAGGCGGAAGAGCACATACTCCCAGGACAGCGCGAGCAGCGTTTCCCTTTCGGCTTCGGAAATTTCCTTCTGATCGTTGGCGAGCCTCTTCGCGAGATCCGCCGCGATTTCTCCGGATGTGCCTTTTCCATAGGTGTTGAGGCTGCGGGCAAGAAGGCGCGCGCCTTCGTATTCCAAATAATCCTGATTATTCATGGCGGCCTCCTTTCGAAAAAGTGAGGAGTGAGAAATTTTAGTTTCTAAGATGATTTCATTATAAGGGAATATATAACTTGCAGCTAATTAAAATTATTTATGATTACATAAAACTTATGCTTTGCATCTTACGGGCGGTGAGGCGCATCTTGGCTGCTTTAATTTAGTAATCAGTAATCAGTAGTCAGTGATCAGGACGCGTTTTATGCTATCCATACATATCGATGTAACCTCCATGTGAGAAAAGCATCAAACGCGCACTGACCACTGACTACTGATTACTGACCACTAAACCAATAGCGTTTATTCGCTACTTGTTCCCTTGCGCTCCTCCCGCCTATCTTGTAGTATAAATAAAAAAGGAGGGCATTATGGCAGAGGTAAAGAGGGAAGTCATTCCCGTTGCGATACGGATTGGCAAGGACGGAGAGCTCACCGTCACCATTGCCGAGGAAAATCACCGGCAAGTGATGGCGATGCTGGCGCAAATGTTTTGCGGCGCCTTCGACATTGCCGGCGAGCACGACCAACTGGTCTGCGACACACTGGCTGCCATGGCTCTCACCCGCAATGGTTGGAAGGC
>CAVHZP010000305.1:0-2709 GCA_963640485.1 bacterium
ATAAGGGATAAGGGATAAGGGATAAGGGATAAGGGATAAGGGATAAGGGATAAGGCGCGATTGACTGCTGCCTCATGGTGGCCGTGAACCGTTTACCGTGGCATCATGATTACGATAGCGGGAAATGGTGCTTTGGAAAACCGCGGTGAAAACAGCATTGCGATGTTGTTTTCACCGCGGTTTTGAGATATACTTTTTCTGGAACGAAGAATCGGTAGTATCCTGGAGGAGGTGCAGATATGTATATAAAGCGACATGTAGAAGAAACCATTGTAGAGTCCGCCAAATCATTTCCGTGCATTGTGATATACGGCCCTAGACAGGTAGGCAAATCAACAACCATCAGTATGCTCTTTGGCGACCGGATTCCGATGGTCACATTGGATGACATGGACGATCGCATATTGGCCACCGAGAATCCCAAACTGTTTCTGGATAGATACAGCTGGCCGGTCATCATAGATGAAATTCAGAAAGCGCCCAATTTATTGGATGAAATAAAAATCCGCATCGACAAGCAGCGCCTTCTTTGGCTTAAAAATCAGGAAACGCCGAAATTGATGTATATTCTCACCGGCTCAAATCGATTTGAGTTGCAAGAAGGCATTTCGGACTCTCTGGCAGGCCGATGCGGTATCATTGAAATGCTGTCTCTGTCACAAAGAGAAAAGAGGCATATCAAAAATATCCCCTTCACCTGCGACATCTCGAAATGGATCCGGGTAGAGAACGAAGAACGAAACGCCTATCGCTCAAGGAGCGCCATTTTTGCGGATATATTTCAGGGCGGTATGCCTGACGTGTTTACCGGCACAGCCGGGCGTGACATTTACTTTAAAGCCTATGTCAATACGTATATTGAAAAAGATGTGCGCAAACTGATTTCCAGTGCCAGTGAAATTCAATTCAGAAACTTCATCTATCTGCTCGCTTTAAGGACCTCGCAGGAATTGCACTACGACGTACTGGCCCGCGATATCGGGATAGATACCCGCACTTGTAAGAAATGGATTTCCATACTGGAGACATCCGGGATCATCTATTTGCTGCAGCCCTACATGGCCAATATTTCCAACCGTATCATCAAAGCGCCGAAATTGTATTTCACTGACACCGGTCTGTGTGCGTATCTGTGCAAATGGCCCAACGCAGAAATGTTGGAGAACTGCGCCATGAGCGGTGCTTTCTTTGAAACATTTGTAGTCAGCGAATTGATCAAAAATTTCTATGCCCAAGGGAAATCGCCGAAAGATTTTCTGTTTTACTATCGGGACACCGGGCAGAAGGAAATTGATTTGCTCTATGTCGATGAAAATGGAATCAGCCCCATAGAAATCAAAAAAGGAATTTCTCCCAAGAAACCCACCAAAAACTTTGGCGTACTGGAAAAATATCACCTTCCCGTACAAACCGGATTGGTCATCGATTCCTGCGATAAGATTCGCCCCATCGATGAAAAAAGCTATTATCTCCCGGTTTATCTACTCTAGATGAAAGGGAAATCCCGACGAAGTATTGCGCCATTGGGCCAGAAAGTCAGATGAAAAGCACAAAGAGCCAGAAATCATTTTAGTATGATTTCTGGCTCTTTGTGCTTTTCTTGGCTGGCAGTCGGTGGAGCAGCCAAACGCGCCCGACTACCGACTACCGACTACGAATCCGATAGCGGTAACATCTCTACGTAAGTACTGGCGTCAAACGCGCCCCGACCACTGATCACTAAACCACCAGCCCCACTCCCCGCTTATTTCCTGAACCCCATGGCCTCCCGCTTCGCCAGTTGGTCGCAGAGTTCGTTATATTTCGTGCCCACGTGGCCTTTGACCCACTGGAACTGGATCCGGTGGCGGGCGGCGACGCGGAGGAGGGCTAGCCACAGGTCCTTGTTCAGCACCGGCGTGTTCTGGGACGTGCGCCAGCCGTTTCGCTGCCAGGCGTCGATCCAGTGATTCATGATCGCCTGCTGCAGGTACTTGCTGTCGGTGTGGAAGGTGATCTTGCGGGGACGGCCGTCGTTTAGAACTTTCAGCGCTTCGTAAGCCGCGCGAAGTTCCATGCGGTTATTGGTGGACGACGGTTCGCCGCCGGTGAGGCGGAGGAGCTCACGGCCGTCGGTGGAGAGGAAGACCGCCGCAAATCCGCCGGGGCCATTGGGATTCACCAGGCAGGAGCCGTCGGTGTAAATGACGAGCTCTTCCGGAAATACGATGCGCACTTCGTGGCCGTCGAAGGAGAAAAGGCTCTCGTCCATGGGATTCGTGTGGGCGGGGTAGAGCTTTTCCGCGGTCTCGATGGAAATCCCCGTATTTCTTTGGGGCGCAGCAGAAGCCGGAGCCGCAGCGATGGGTTTCCCCCAGTACGCCTCCGCCTCTTCCTTCGTCACGAAGCCTTTGAACACGGCGCCAGGAAATCCCGCCACTTCCTTCTGGCACTCCGGCCAGCTGTAATACACGCCGGCATGGTGCCCGCGCTTTACGACGTAATATTTTTTCTTTGCTTTTTGAGTAGAGTTGTACATGGATAACCTCATTGTGTAACATTGCGGTTTTGTGGTCGGTAGTCGGTGCGCGCTCCGAAAGTTAGGAGTTAGGAGTTAGGAGTGAGGAGTGGTGGTGCGGCGCGCAAATTAAGAAGCGCCGCGAGTTTTGGAATCGGGACGCGCGTACCTCTTGCGACCGCTTTCTTGCTATGTATCACTATCCTCAAAAG
>CAVHZP010000306.1:0-2706 GCA_963640485.1 bacterium
AGCCGCTAGGAGCTGCACCGACATGTTCGCACTGGCGGGAGCCGCACTATACTTGTTTCATGGAGAGCCCGATTCGTCCCCGTTTCTCATCTACGCTGATAACCACCACGTCCACGATGTCGCCTACGGAGACGAGCTCGGTGGGGTGCTTGGGGCGGCGTTTGGCCATTTCGGAAATATGAACGAGGCCGTCGTCGTGGAGGCCGATGTCTACGAAGGCGCCGAAGTCGGTGATATTTCTCACAGTGCCTTTGAGGCGGGTGCCCACTTTCATGTCTTTCAGGTCGGTGATGGCCTGGCGGGTCATGGGGAGCGGGAGGCTTTCGCGGGGGTCGCGGCCGGGGCTCACGAGGGCATCCAGAATATCATGCACCGTGGGGACGCCGGCGGAGAGTTCTTTCGCCAGTTTCGCCTCATCGATAAGTGGCCGCTTCGCCGCTAATAGGTCCAGGGATTTTTTATTTCCCAGATCCTGTTCGGTCATGTGGAAACGGGCGAGGATTTCTTTCGCCAGGTCATAGGACTCGGGGTGGATGGACGTATTGTCGAGAGGCTGCTTGCCTTCGCGGATGCGGAGGAATCCGGCGCACTGGGTGTAGGCAGCGGGGCCAAGGCGCGCCACTTTCAAAAGCTCCCGGCGGCTCACGAAGCGGCCTTTCTCATCGCGGTAGGCCACGATGTTTTTCGCCACGGCGGCGGTGATGCCGGCGATGTGGGAGAGCAGCGACGGGCTGGCGGTATTGAGGTCCACGCCCACGTGGTTCACCACCGACTCCACCACGCCGTCCAGCGTGAGGGCCAGCTCCTTCTGGTTCACGTCGTGCTGGTACTGGCCCACGCCGATGGCTTTGGGGTCGATCTTCACCAGCTCCGCCAACGCGTCCTGCACGCGGCGGGCGATGGAAACGGCGCCGCGAATGGTGACGTCGTAGCCCGGGAGCTCCTCGGCGGCCAGTTTGGAAGCGGAGTACACCGACGCGCCGGCTTCGCTGGTGATAAGGTAGTGGACATCCAGATGGTATTTCTGAATCAATCCGGCGGCGAACTGCTCGGTTTCATAAGACGCGGTGCCGTTTCCGATGGAGAAGAGGGTGACGCCGTATTGTTTCACCAGAGCGAGCACCTTGCGCTCCGCCTGCGCCTTCTCTTCGGCGCTGTGGATAATCTTCAGGACGCCGTGCGCCAGCACGCGGCCCGTGGGGTCCACCACCGCCATCTTGCAGCCGGTGCGGTAGCCCGGGTCGAGCCCCATGACCGTGTAGCCGGTCAGCGGCGGCTGCAGGAGGAGCTGTTTCAAATTCACGCCGAAAACGTGGATTGCCTGCGCCTCTGCCTCTTCGGTGAGACGGCTGCGGGCCTCCCGTTCCAGTGCAGGAAATAGAAGTCGCTTATAGCCGTCCTCGATGGCCATCTGCAATTCTTCTTTAAATATAGAAGGGCCTTTGTAGATTCTCCGGGAGATAAAATCCACCCCTTCGTCGTGGTCGAAGTTCACGTGGACCTTGAGGCAGCCCAACCGTTCGCCCCGGTCCACGGCGAGAATGCGGTGAGAGGGCATGCGTTTCAGCGGCTCTTCCTTGTCCTTGTACATGAGGAAACGCTCCGCGCCCTCAGCCTCTTCCACCAGCTCCGTGGCGAGAGTCCCGATGCGCCACAATTTTTCGCGCATGGTCTGGCGAAGGGCGGCGTCTTCGGTGATGTTTTCGGCGCAAATATCCCGCGCTCCGGCGAGCGCGTCTTCTGCCGTCTCTACGCCTTTCTCAGCATCGATGAAGGACGCTGCAAAGGACAGCGCATCGCCCTTTCGGATTTCCTGTGCCATCATGGCTTCGGCAAGAGGGAGGAGCCCCTTCTCCTTCGCCTTCGACGCCCGGGTCGCCCGCTTCTGTTTATACGGCAGGTACAGGTCTTCCAGTTCCTGCAATTTCTTCGCCGCCTCGATGCGGCTTTTCAGGTCATCGGTGAGCTTTCCCTGGGCTTCGATGGCCGCGAGGATTTCCTCCTGGCGCTTCACGAAATTCCGAAGGTACGTGAGCCGCTCCTCGATGGTGCGGATCTGCTCGTCCACCAGAGAGCCCGTCACCTCCTTGCGGTAACGGGCAATGAAGGGCACTGTATTTCCTTCGTCCAAAAGCGCGATGGTCTTCTCCACCTGCTGCGGGCGGACGGACAACTCTTTCGCAATGAGCTGGGGGATATCGGTGATTTGCATGGGTTTGGGAACCTCCTTGAAATAATTTGTGATTTACGCTATCGGTTTAGTAGTCGGTAGTCGGTAGTCAGTAGTCGGTTCGCATTTACCGTTACAGATAATCAGACCATCAAACAGCAGATGTCAGGGCGCGTTTGGCTGCTTCCTCATCGTAGCCGTGAACCGTTAACCGTGTAACCGTAATCCGCTCTTCTTCCCGCTATCATCAAAGGGATCGGTCAACGGTTATACGGTTAACGGTTCACGGCTACGATGAGGAAGCAGCCAAACGCACCCCGACTACCGACCACCGATTACCGACTACAAAATCTCCATCGCCTCCAAAAGCGTATCATACACCCCCGCGCAAAGCGCGCGGATTTCCCCGGTCACCGGCATGAGGTCGGGGACGAGGATGGGGCGCATGCCGGCGGCGTGGGCGGCGCGGATGCCGTTGGGGCTGTCTTCGAAGACGTAGCAGTCAGCAGGATTTGCGCCGAGGCGTTTCGCGGCTA
>CAVHZP010000307.1:0-2704 GCA_963640485.1 bacterium
ATGAAAGGGAAATCCCGACGAAGTATTGCGCCATTGGGCCAGAAAGTCAGATGAAAAGCGATTTAATCAGTGTTTCCCTAGTGACACAACTCACCGATACACAAAGAGCGTCCCGCGATTAACAAAAGCGAGAAATATTTCCCGTTTCCGCTAATTGCGGGACGCTCTTCGCCATCGCCGCCGTGTTTCTCTAGCCGGCTAGCAGCCAGCAGCCAGCAGCTAGAAGCCGCATCGATATGTTCGCACTGGCAGTGCCAACACCAACGTCAGTTCGTCGCCTTTCCTGCGCCTTCGGTGGGCTTGGAATCCACTTTCTTTCCGGTGATGCGATCGAGGAGTTTGCTGCCGGCGGATTTCTTGGCCTTGGCTTCTTTTTCCTTTGCCTCTTTTTCTTTCTTCGCTTTTTCCTCAGCTTCCTTCTTCGCCTGTTCCGCTTTGGCGCGGGCCATTTCGGCGCGGACGGAGTCGGGGATATCGAAGGCTTTGTACTTGTAGTCGGCCAGCGCAGCGCTCATGAATTCTCTCCAGATGGCTGCGGGGACAGTACCGCCGGTGTAGCCGGCGTTGGAGGAGGTGTCGTCGCCGATCCAGACGGCGGTGACCATTTCCGGTGTGTAGCCTACGAACCAGGCATCGTGTTCGTCATCGGTGGTGCCGGTCTTGCCTGCCATGGGTCTGCCGATCATCGCGTTGCCGCCGGTGCCGCGGGAGATGACTTCTTCCAGGATGCAGGTGAGACGCTGCACGGAAGTTTCATCGACCACCTGCTTGCCAGGAGCCACGGTGCTGTTGTCTTCCAGGACATTGCCGTTTCTGTCGACTACTTTCAGAATCACAGACGGTTCCACCAGCTTGCCGTTATTGGCAAAGACGCTGTAGGCTTTCGCCATGTCGATCATGGAAACACCATTGGTGAGGCCGCCAATGGAAGCTGCCAGGTTGTTATCTTCTTTCACGAGGGTGGAAATGCCGCAGGCGGTGGCGGTGTCCAGGACTTTGCTCATGCCCACCTGGTCAGCGAGATCGATGGTGGGGATATTCATGGAGTGCACCAGCGCTTCTTCCAGGGTCACTTTGCCACCGGAGGTGCCGCCGTAGTTCTTAGGCGTCCAGCCGCCGGGGTAAGTTTTCGTTTCGTTGTTTACGGTGTCGTAAGGGCTGAATTTATTTTCAAAGGCTGTGAGGTATACGAAAGGCTTGAATGCAGAGCCCGGCTGGCGAACCATCTGGGTAGCGCGGTTGAAATGGTCTTCCCCGCGGCCGCCGACCATGGCTTTCACGTGGCCGGTGCCCACTTCCACGGTGATGAGGGCGCCCTGGGGCTGTGTGAGGCCGTTGGCATCTTTATTTCCTTCCGGCAAGTTCGCCGCCATGACTTTTTCGGCTTCCTTCTGCATGTCCAGATTCAGTGTGGTGTAGACCTGGAGGCCTTCTTTGTAAATGGCGTCAGAGTCGTACTTGTCGCTGATGGCCTGAATCACGTAGTTGATGAAATAGGACGCGGTGCTGCCGGTGGATTTCGCTGCTTCGGGGTTGGCGAGTCCCACGTCAGCCGCTTTCGCCTGGGTGGCTTCGGCTTCGGTGATGTAGCCGTACTTCGCCATCTGGTCGAGAACAATGGCCTGGCGGTACTTCGCCGCTTCGAGACTCCGGAAGGGGGAGTAGTAGTTCGGGCTGTTCGGCAGACCTGCCAGCATCGCGCACTGAGGGAGCGTCAGGTCTTTCACGTCTTTGCCAAAGTACACGTGAGACGCGGTCTCGATGCCATAGCATCCCTGGCCGAAATAAATCTGATTCATGTACATTTCCAGAATCTGCTTCTTGGTGTACTTGTTCTCGATTTCAAAAGCCAGCACCACTTCGAGGAGCTTTCTCTTCAAAGTCTGCTCCTGGGTGAGGAACGCATTGCGCGCCAGCTGCTGGGTGATGGTGGAGCCGCCCTGACCGGTGGCGTTGCCGCTGATCACATTGGAGAATACGGCGCGCAGAATCCCTCTGGGATCGATGCCATGGTGTTCATAGAAACGAACGTCTTCCGCCGCCACGAACGCATTCTGCAAATGCTGCGGCACCTGAGAAATAGAAACAGGGATGCGGTTCTCCTCGGCGTGCACCGTGGTGATGAGCCGCCCCTTCTCGTCATAGATGCGAGACGACGCGTTGGGCGTAATATTTCCCGTCACGTCGGGCAGGTGACTGGTGACGGACACAAAGAATCCCGCCGCCGCGCCGGCGCCGGCGATGAATAGAACAATGAAGAGGAAGAAAAATATTTTCTTGAAGGAAGACTTCTTCTTTGGCTTCCCTCGCTGAATGTCTGAGTTTCGCATAGTCGTGCTCCTATAAAAAATCCCTATGGGATGATGGGCGTATGGTTCTTTATATTATAGCACAGACGGGATAGGGGAAATAGGGATAAGGGATAGGGGATAAGGGATAAGGGCGCGTTTAACTGTAACGGCACTCTCGTATATGCCTTCTTCGCGGAAGAAGGTGGCCGTAAGGCCGGATGATGCCTTGCGAAAGTTAGGAGGGAGGAGAGTGGAGAGTAGAGTGGTAGTGCGCCGCACAAATTAAAAAGCGCCGCGAGTTTTTGAAATAGGGACGCCCGCATGCTAGCGGTTAATGCACACTGTTATACCAGCCCTACGCGAGTAGCCCCTTGGAGAAGGGGCGCGCGATAGCGGGGGATGGAGTGACTCGC
>CAVHZP010000308.1:0-2661 GCA_963640485.1 bacterium
CCTTGGCGGTTGTGCAAATTCCCCGTGTACAACTGACCATACCATACCATTTTCTGAAAAGGAGGTGCAGCCGTTTCTTTTTTACCCTATAGATTTTCTTGATAATAATTTACCCTCTCTCCTATAAAAAACCTCGAACGATTTTCCCCATCGTTCGAGGTTTTTCATTGCTCTTCGTGGTATAATAGAAATTATTTATTAGTAGATAAAAAAGGTTCAGGGTTCTGGGTAGTAATCAGTAGTCAGTGATCAGTAGTCAGGGCGCATTTTACGCTAACTGTATGTACACCCTGCCGGTAACTGCGTCCTGATTACTGACTACTGATCACTGATTACTAAATCGCAACTTGACTCTTACCCTTACCCCTCAAACCTACTATCTCAAAGGAGGTCCCTATGATTATCACTATCGCAAGGCAGAGCGGCAGCGGCGGATACACTGTGGGAAGCTATTTATCGAAGCACTACGGCCTTCCTATCCACGACCAGGAGAGCGTGTCCCGCCTGGCGAAGGAGAAAGGTGTCTACGACAAGATGCCTGGCTTCTTCGATGAGAGCCCTGTCAATTCCCTGGTCTACGCCCTGTCACTGGATTTCAAGAACAAGAAATTTACGGAAAAGGAACGGGATATGCTGGAGCATCTCTTGCCGGAGGAAGATTTCATCCTGGTGGGACGCTGCGGGAATTATATTTTCAGAAATCGCAAGGACGCGGTGACCCTCTTCGTCCACGGCGACCTGGACATCCGCACCCACTACAAAGCCGACATGCTGGGCATCCCGGTGAAAAAGGCTCGAGACATCATCACCGCCACCGATGAAAGCCGCATGGCCTACCATCGCTTCTACACAGGCGAAACCTGGGGCGAAGCGGCGAATTACGACCTCTCCATCGACACCGGCCGCATAGGCCACCAGAGCGCCGCGGAGATTGTGGAAGAGTATATTAAAAAACTGGGAATCTAAGCGCTGCTACCGCTAGTTCGTACATGTCGCTGCAGCTCCTAGCTCCTAGCTGCTGGCTTCTAGCCGGCCGGAGAAACATCTCACTGACAAACAAAGGGCGGGGGTTGGTTACTCACTAGCGATCAACCAAATATGTGCTGCTTCCACTCATCATGGGACGCACTTTGCTCATCGATAAGATATTCCTCTAGCCGGCTAGCAGCTAGAAGCCAGCAGCTAGAAGCAACACCACCATGTTCGCACCAGCGGCATTTCCCAATAACATGAAAGGACTCACATGAATTATTTATTCCAATTTGGTATCATCCTTACCATTGCATTTGCGGGCGAAATTTTGCATGCCCTCTTGCCATTGCCGGTGCCTGCCAGCATTTATGGCATCATTCTTCTCTTCGTGCTGCTGTACACCAAAGTGCTCAAAGTATCTCACATCCGCGGCGCGTCTATGTTTCTCATTGAAATCATGCCGGTCCTTTTCATTCCGCCTGCCGCCGGACTCATGGAGTCCTGGGGGCTGATTTCCTCGTCCCTCCTGGCTTACATCACCATCACCGTGGTGGCGCTCATCGCCGTCATGGTGGTGGCAGGGCATTTCACCCAGTTCGTCATCAAGTTCCTGGCGAAGAAGGAGGGCACATGAACGAATTTCTCACCCATTCCGCGTACATCAGCGTGTTCGTGAGCCTCCTGGCGTTTTACTTAGGCTCGAAGCTGTTTTTGAAATTTCATTACCCCTTCTTCAATCCTCTGCTCTCGGCGGTCCTGATGGTCATCGCCTTCCTGAAACTGTCGGGCATGGACTACCAGACTTACAACGAAGGGGCGCAGTACATCAATTATCTCCTCACGCCGTCCACCATCTGCCTCGCCGTGCCGCTGTACGAGCAGATCAAGCTGTTGAAGCAGAATTACAAAGCCATTTTCCTGGGCATCCTCTCCGGCGTTTTGACCGGCATGGCCGCCGTATTTCTTCTGTGCGAAGCCTTCGGCTTTGACCACGCCGCTTACGTGACCCTCTTGCCGAAGTCCATCACCACCGCCATCGGCATGGGGCTCTCGGAGGAATTGGGCGGCTACGTGTCCATCACCGTGGCGGCCATCATTGCCACCGGTATTTTAGGAAATATTATCGGTGAATATGTGTGCCGCTACGCCCACATCACGGACCCCATCGCCAAAGGCATCGCCATGGGTAGCTCCGCCCACGCCATGGGCACCGCGAAGGCCATGGAAATGGGCCCGGTAGAAGGCGCCATGAGCTCCCTCTCCATCGTAGTAGCCGGCGTCTTCACCGTGGCAGGAGCGTCGTTCTTTGCAATGCTATTGTGATGGTACCGCCATTGCAAACATGTCGATGCAGCTCCTGGCTCCTAGCTGCTGGCTTCTAGTCGGCTAGTGCTACAGGCTCACCGAAAAGCAAAGAGCGTCCCGCAATAAACGAAAGCAAAGAATGTTTTGCTTTCGTTTATTGCGGGACGCTTTTTGTGCTTGGCGATATGTTTCTCTAGCCGGCTAGCAGCCAGTAGCCAGCAGCTAGGAGCTGCATCGACATGTTTGCACCAGCGGTAGCAGCACCAACCACTTACTTAATAAATCCCACCTGCTTACAAATCTTCTCAATCTCCACGTCCTTCTTCTTATTGTATTCCACTTTCTTTTCTTCGAAATAGTTTCTGCCATAGGAATCGATGGAGA
>CAVHZP010000309.1:0-2659 GCA_963640485.1 bacterium
TATACAGATCCTGGTCCGCCAGCTCGATAAGTCCCTGCTCGGTGCAGATGTCTTTGCTGAAGCGGATGGTGCCGATGGTGACAGTGATGGGGTAAGGGGTTTGGGATTTCTTCATTTCTGCGTGAATCCGGTTTTCCAAATTCGAAATCGGTTCATTCAAGTCAGGTTTCGCGAGGATAATGAATTCATCACCGCCGAAGCGGGAAATGAAATCCTTTCGGGCGCAAGCGCGGCACAGGGCGGCGGCGATTTCCTTCAGCGCGTGATCGCCTTCCACGTGGCCGTAGGTGTCGTTGATCTTTTTGAAATCGTCAGCGTCCACGATGAGAAGGTACGTGGGCTGCGGATCTGATTTCTGCCGCAATAACGTGGACAGGTGCTGATGGAGCTGATTTCTATTATTGAGCTTCGTCAGCGGGTCACGGGAAATCAGACTTTCCTGGAAACTGGAATACACATGGACCATGCTGATGGTGATGCCGGCACAAATGAATGGCATCCCCGGCATGGCAATCTGCAGGATCCCCGCTATGGACGGGATGATCATGAAAGACGCGAGGGTGAGATAATTCTGTTTCTCATAATAATCTCTCGTCTTACCGGCCTTGCGCTGCGCGCGGATGGCGGCGCAGAAAATGTAGCCGAAAGATGTGAGGGCCTGCAAGAGATAAAGTGGTCCCCGTTGATACTGATTTCCGTCATCCACATAGAAAAGCCAGCCGGTCTTCAGGGAAATCAGAATCAAAACTGCGATGCCTAGAAGCGGCAGCGCCGAGAGAAGGAAAAAAGATCTCGTCTTCTCCCGCGTGGGATGCAGCGCCGTCTCCGACAGCAGGAACCAGCAATACCCCAGGAGCGTCATGGAGAAATAGTAGATGCCATTCAGGATCCAATTCGTCGTTTGCGACGTCAGAAAAAATCCGCGCTCCGAAAAATTCCAGAGCAGGTCCGAAGTGAAAAGCGAAACCGCTGACAGCGCCATCAGCCGGAAATAAGATCGCTGGGACTGCAGAAACATGGAATGATTCACCTTCCACGCCAGCATGCCGAAGACCAGGATGCAAATCAGATTGATCTCGCCATACAAAAGCACAGGACTCGCCAGGACGCTCACCTCGATTCTCTTTGCTCACAGGGTTTATGAAAAATCAAATACAAATAAGTATAAGTACTTTGTAAGATTTATATCTTTGTTATTATACTACGAAAAAGAGGGGGAAAGGAATATCTTTTTTGTTTTGGGCTGGAGCGATTGCCGCCGGGCGCACATGTCGATGCAGCTCCTGGCTCCTGGCTGCTAGCCGGCTGGAGACACATCTCACTGCTACGCAAAGAGCGTCCCGCGGGGAGCTATTAGGGAAAAATATTCGCTTCGTGCTGGCCAACCCCCGCCCTTCGGGCCCTCCCCCTTCCAGAGGAAGGGGGTATATATAAGGTGGGACCTTCCAAAGGAAGGTCCATACATTTTTAACCTCCTTCCCCTGGAAGGAGGGGGACCGCCTTCGGCGGTGGAGGTTGGCTAGCCCGAAGGGCGGGGGTTGGCTAGCCCGAAGGGCTCATGAAAAAACAAAAGCGTCCCGCGATGAAGGTCAGCAAGAAATCTTTTGCTTTCGCTCATCGCGGGACGCTCGTTGTATTCATCACTATGTCCCTCTGGCCGACCAGCAGCTAGCAGCTAGGAGCTGCAGCGACATGTGCGACTGGCGGCTGCGTTTATTAAAAACTATTTCTTATAATATTTCTGATTTCTACTGCGCGGCTTGTCGGGGAGGGTCATAGCGATAAGGTTTTGCTCCAGGGCAGGGAGGAGATAATGCTGACGGAAGCTGGGCTTGTGAGAGAGGCCGAGGCGTTCCATGATTTCTGCGGCCGAGAGCTCATCGTCTCCCAGGGCGTCGAGCAGTTTTTTGAGAGGCGCGGAAATGGTAGCCGTTTCTTTTGGCGCTGCGCCGACAACCGTGAGCTCCTGCAGTGTATCGTAAATAATTTGCAGCAAAAATTCCACGAAAACGTGGCTGTCGCCTTCGCTATCGGAACGGGCGAGGGCGTGATAGTAATCTTGCTGGCGGCTGCGAATCAGTTCCTCGATGGGAAGCCAGAAGAATAATTCATTCCACGTGCCCAAAAGGAGACTGTGCCACATGCGCCCCATGCGGCCATTGCCATCGGCGAAGGGGTGAATGAATTCAAATTCGTAATGAAAAATGGCGCTTCGAATGAGCGGATGCATTTCCGAGGTACGATACCAATCGAAAAGGTCCTGCGTCTGGCTCGGCACGAACTGCGCCGGCGGCGCCAGGTGAATCACCACATCTCCATCAAATACGCCGACGCCTCCGCTTCTGAATTTCCCGTTTTCAGAAATCAGACCTTCCATCATAAGCCGGTGGGCTTTCAATAGATCTTCCATGGAGTTCGGATCCAAATGGAGAAGCAGCTCATAGGCGGCGTAGGCATTTTTTACTTCGCGGATTTCATTGGGCGCCCCAAGGATTCGCTTGCCGGCAAGAATGGCGGTGACTTGTTCCAGAGAAAGCGAGTTGTGCTCGATGGCTAAGGAAGAGTGGATGGTGCGGATGCGGTTTTCTTTTCGCAAGTGCGGATTCAAAATGCCATGAGAAAGAACGGTGATCCGTCCCACTTCTTCGCACACGGCGGC
>CAVHZP010000310.1:0-2655 GCA_963640485.1 bacterium
TGGGCTACTGCTGAGTATGCACCTTCGGTGCATTTCTATCCGGCCCTATCGGGCGCCCCTTCTCCAAGGGTCTACGCACGTAAGGTTTTCGTAATATAGCACATTGTCCGATAACAGTTGATTTTCCAGGGATACACGCTGGCTTTCCAAACTCGCGGCGCTTCTTAACTTGTGCGCCGCACCACCATTCCTCACTCCTCCCTCCTAACTCCTCACTTTCAGAGGCATCATCCGGCCTAACGGCCACCTTCTTCAGAGAAGAAGGCATATGCGAAAGTGCCACTACAGTCAAATGCGCCTTATCCCCTATCCCTTATCCCCTATCCCTGCGTTCTCACCGAAAGGAGCCTCTCATGTCTTCCTCCTGGATCATTGGCATACAGCATGTGTGGTTTGGTATTTCCATCTTCCTCCTGCTCTTACTTCTCATCAGTCGCACGGTGTTTTTCCGCGAGGCGATTCTGGCGAAGAAGTTCAGCCGGCAGCACATGTGTCTTTTCATCGCCCTCTTCTCCGCGTTGTCCCTTTGTGGGACGTACTGGAATGTGAGCGCCGGCGGCGGGATCATCAATTTCCGCGCCGTGGGCATTCTTCTGGGCGGCTTTGTCGGCGGGCCGGTGGTGGGCACGGTGGTGGGTATTATTTCCGGCATTCACCGCGCCTTCTTCATCGACACGGAGGTGGCATTTATCCACGGCGGGCTCTCGATTATCCAGGGCATTGCCGCCGGATTTCTATCCCATCGCTTGAAGTCCCACTACCACAGCCTGTGGCTCTGGGGGCTCTGCTACGCCGCCCTCTTAGAGGTGCTGTTCTGGCTCTTCTTCGCCTTCCTGAATTGGCCGGAGACGGTGGCGCACCCGGGAGATTTCTTCGACCTGTCGCTGCCGATTCTCATCACCAATACCATCGCCGTGGGCCTCTTCTACCTGGTGCTGGAATATTATATCCACCAGCGGGACTCGGAAAAAACAAAAACCACGAAGACCACGTTCCACGCGGTCATCACTCTCTTCAGCGCGCTGCACAATGGATTCAACGGGTTCAATGTGTCGAAGACGGCAGAAATCATGACGGAAGCGCTGCCCAGTCTCATCTGGACCGCCATCATATATAAGGACCAAATTTACACCCGCACCGCCTACAAGACACCGGCGGACCAGACCCAGGGGGACGCGGAAATCGCGATCCTGAAGCTCCAGAGAAATCTGCCGCCTATGAATCACCTGCTGTCCCTTCCGATTTCTTATAAAGGCGAAAACGTGGGCTACCTCATCGCTGCCAAGAGCAAGGGCGACAGCTTCACGAATATGGGCACTGAATTTCTCCACGGCATCTGCCACATTTTGGAGGCGATTTACGAATTTGACCAGATGAAGGAAGAGGAAAATCTGCTGGCCGAGGCGGAAATCCGCGCTCTGCAGGCCCAGATCAATCCCCATTTCCTCTACAACACGCTGAACACCATCAGCTACTACGTGCGGAGCGACCCGGACACGGCGCGAAAGCTTATCAGCTATCTCTCCGACTACTTCCGCCACAGTCTGAACAATCCATCCCGCTTCATTTCTCTGGCCGAAGAGCTCCACGTCATCGAGTGTTACACCGAGCTCGAACGCGCCCGCTTCGGCGACCGGTTGCAAATTACTTATGAATTTCCGAAGGACGAGCTGGAGTCTATCCAGGTCCCCCCACTTCTCTTGCAGCCGCTCGTAGAAAACGCGGTAATCCACGGCATCTTCCAGCGCCCCGAAGGAGGCGCCATCAAAGCGGGGCTGGTGGAGCACAAGGATTGCTACAAGATCTACGTCTACGACACCGGCGTGGGCATTCCCAGAAATAAACGAAAGAAACTTCTCATCGGTCACAAGCGTAGAGACCACATCGGCCTCATCAACGTGCACCAGCGCCTCCTCTCCCTCTTCGGAGAAAAAAGCGGCCTCCACATCGTGAGCCGGGAAAACAAGGGGACACTGGTGTTTACGAGGATACCGAAGATGAAAAAGTAGTAGGTTCAAGGGATAAGGGATAGGGGATAAGGGATAAGGCGCATTTGGCGATAGCGGCACTCTCGTATCTGCCTTCTTAGAAGAAGGTGGCCGTTAGGCCGGATGATGGAAGTGCAGTAGCGGAAGAAGCTTTTGGGCATCACCCGCCCTACGGGCACCCTCTTCAGGGAAGAGGGCTTGGCACATTGGACTGCTTCGCCAAACGCGCCCTTATCCCCTATCCCCTATCCCTTATCCCCTATCCCTTATCCCTAAACCGAGACAGTCAAGGAGGTAACAATATGAACGAAATCCGTGCTTTAGTCGCCGACGATGAATTGCCCGCCCGCGGCGAGCTTCGCTATGAATTATCCGCCATTCCCGGCGTGAAAGTGGTGGGCGAGTGCGCCAATGGGAAAGAGGTGCTCGCCTTCCTGAAAACCCACCCCAATGTGGACATTCTCTTCCTGGACATCGAGATGCCTCTCATGAACGGTCTCGAGTGCGCCAAGGAAATCGTCCGTATGGATCTGCCGGTGAAGATTGTCTTCGCCACCGGCTACAGCCAATTCGCCGTACAGGCCTTCGAGCTGGAAGCTTTCGACTACATCCTGAAGCCCTACGACGAAGCCCGCATCGCCCGCACCATCTCCCGCCTGGCTGACAG
>CAVHZP010000311.1:0-2649 GCA_963640485.1 bacterium
TGAATAAAAATTCAAGAATGATTTCAGATAACGATTTAATCAGTGTTTCCCTAGTTGCCGCACCGACATGTTCGCACTAGCGGCATTAGCAACAGCCCCACCTTATCCCTTATCCCTTGTCCCCTATCCCTAAACCTTGCACCACACCTGCACGCTATAGGCATAGTCCAGGTCCTCCAGGGCGAGGCGGATGGCGGGATCCCGGAAGCGGTGGTCTTTCCGGATTTCCTGCATGAAGCCCAAGACCCATATGCGGTGATCCACCAGGACGGAAAGGCGGAAGTGGCCGTCTTTCTGTTCCACTTGACAGACCATGTGAGTTTCCTCACCCAGGACGGCGGCTTCTACGAGCTGCTCGAAGAAATCATAAAGGGAGAGGGCTTTTTCCACCGCCATGGGCTCTTCGATTTCAAAGGACAGGATTCCTTTGAGGCCGATTTTTTCCAGGTAGCGGAAAAGTTCTTCGATGGAAAGACGAAGTTCCCGGGGATCCAGAGATTGGTTTTCTCTGCCTTTGAGGAGCATGACGCAGCGCTTTTTGATATAAGAGGCGATGACATTCAGCCGGGAGACCGCGATGTCGGCAGCATTTCCCGGCGGCGCTGTCTTCAGGAATTTCGTATATTTCTCCAGCAAGTAGCCTTTGGAGGCCAGGATTTCTTCCAGCTCTTTATAAATTTTCTTCTCCACCTGCATACGGATATAGGCTCTTTGGATTTCCTCGTCCTTCTTCGCCAGCTCGTAAGCGCGGCGAAGGGTGTCTGCTGCCAGCGAAAGTTTCCGCTTCTGCTCTCGCAGCTCCCGGTCATTTCTGTGCCAGATCACGTGGCCGCCTTTGATGGGCATCACCTGCTCCGAGGCCCCACTCTCAGGAAGCCAGCGGGAGGAAAAGATGGTCTCGCCCCGCTTATCGCGGATTTCCATGCCCAGATTGGCGTGGGTGAAGAAATCGCGGTATTTCCGGTTGGACGGAATGAGCTGACTGTCCAGAAGAAGCTCCAGCCACAGGAACGCGCCGCCAATGGTGATGAAAACCAGCTCCGTGTAAGACACCCAGAAAGCGCCGGTATTATACCCCGCGATATAGGCGGCAAAAAGCACCGTCACCACTTGCGGAAGAAGCTGCTTTCCGCGGAAGAGACGGGCTTTCACAGCAGAGCTGTAAATCCAGACATTGGCCAGCAAAAATTCGAAGGCGCAGAAAAGAAGGAAGGCCCAGTAGCCGATTTCATAGGTATGCACCGACTCCGCCGCCGGAAGTCCCAAAGGAAATTGGAAGACGCTGAGATGGAGATCGTTGGTCAGTACCAGAAGCGCGTGGGCGAAAGACAGGGCCAGGAGGCCATAGAGGACGCAGCGTTTCCCTTTCGAAATACCGGAAGCGAGACCGCCCATATAAGCAAAAAGAAACGCCATGGCCGCCATGAACACATAGTAGCCATACCAGAGATAGCGGATCAGAGTCTCCGCGTCCGCCGGCGCCATGTGCTTTGCCAGCCGCACCAGCACCCAGCCAATGGAAACAAAGAGGAGGAGGCGCACCCATTTCCGCATGGACGGATCATAGAGCCGGCGGGAAAGGCTTGCCTCCCACAAAATCAAAAGAAAAAGAAAAATCGAGTAGCGCACCAGGTGCGGCACGCCGAGGAAAGACTTCATCGAGTGAACCCCAAAGACCTTTGACTGCACCATGCTACTCAAAGGCTCCATGTCGTCCGCAAAAGCCACGCTATCCTGGATGAGATGCATACGCCCGCCGGGCTCCAAGCGATACCGCGCGAGAAGAAGCTCCCGCTCGATGCGCTCTCTATCCAGCGCGAGAGGTCGCTTCGCCAAAAGCCCCCGCTGAAACGCCAGGGTCCCCTGGGTGGGCACGACGATGTGGATGGGCATCCCCTCGTCCTGCCAGCGCCGCACCTGCACGTCGGTGGAAATATAAACATCGGCCTCTTCCTTCTCCTGCTTGTGAAGGAAAGACATCCCTGACAGACTCGTATCCGTCCGAAGCCGCCCCTCTTTCGCCAGCCTTTCTAAGAAATAGAGGCCCTCTTCCCTTTTGATGCTGCCGGTCATGCCATAGGCCACCGCCATGATAGCCATCTCCAGCCGCGGGGAATCGGTGGGAAAGCTCACCGTCACCGGCTGCTCCCATAAACTCTGCCAGGTGGAAATCGGTTTGTCACAATCGTCCCGCACCGCCAGCACCACCGCCGCCGTATAGTGCGGGTACCAGTGATAAATCACATCGCTTCGCTGCAATATATCCGCCTGGAAATCATACATTTCCGCCGCCACTGTATTGGCATCACCAAAACGCTCCAGAGTGCTGTGATTCGTCTCTTTGATCTGGAAATCCGAGAGCCCCTCTTCTCTGGTGAGGATTTCCCGGTACGTCGCCCCGAAATCCCCATCGAAATACACCCTCTCCGCGCCCCGGCTCGTGGGCGCAATAAAAAAGAGCATCATAAGAAATAGAACCGATAACAAATATATCCGGTTTCTCATGATGCTCACCTCGTTTCGTGCAATAATTAGTGATCAGTGGTCAGTAGTCAGGACGCGTTTACCTGCTTCGTCATAGCGAGGAGCTAATAGCTAGGGAAACACTGATTAAATCGAAGAATCAGAAATCATACGAATTTTTATGCA
>CAVHZP010000312.1:0-2642 GCA_963640485.1 bacterium
CCGCTATCGCGCGCCCCTTCTCCAAGGGGCTACTCCCTTACGCTAGCGTAACAATTTGCTTCAAGCTGTAGCATAAAAATCCTTAACTTAATAGCATCACCCGCCCTGTGGGCACCCTCTTCAGAGAAGAGGGCTTGGCACATTTGGCGAAATAGTCAAATGCGCCTTATCCCTTATCCCTTATCCCTTATCCCTAAATTGACAGACTTAAAACCGGCTACTATTTCACTTCCATCACCCGGTTCTCCCCATCCATGAGGATCACCTGATTTCTGCCGGCCTCTTTGGCCTGGTAGAGGGCGTTGTCCATGCGCTTGTAGAAATTCTGCTCCGTCTCGCCGTGGAAGGCGGTGGTGACGCCGAAGGAGGCGGTGACGGGGGCGTGTTCCGGCAGGATGTCGATGGCGAGGAAGGCTTTGCGGAGCCGCTCGGCCACCAGAGACGCCGCCGTGAGGTCGGCGCCGGGGAGGAGGATGACGAATTCATCGCCGCCCCAGCGGCCCGCCGCGTCAGTGGGGCGGATCATTTGCTTCATGGCTTCCGAAACCTTCAGGAGGACCCGGTCGCCCATGTCATGGCCGTAGGTATCATTGACCGTCTTGAAAGAGTCCAGATCGATCATGATGGCCGAGAAAGGCATCTGCCGCATATGCATATCGCCCACATGGCGCACCAGGAGCATTTCGATAGAGCCGCGGTTCAAAAGGCCCGTGAAGCTGTCGTGGGTGGCGGCGAAAGAGAGCTGCTTCTGCGTTTCCTGCAACTCCTTCGTGGCCTCTGTGATGAAAGTCGCCAGCCTTTGGATAGTGGAGAGAGTCTCATTGAAAACCACCGGGTCCTCTTGTGCTTTGAAACGGTGCATCACCACCGGCTCTGCCTCCCGGAAGGCCACGGAAATCAGCGTCATATTGCTTACGCAAATCTTTCCATTGAGCCGGAGGATTTCCCCGCTCACATAGCCGCCGGGGCAGGGGCAACTTTCATGATACCCCGCCAGGATCTGGCTCGTGGCCTCCTTGAGGAAAAGGCGCCGGGTGAGGCAGGAGAAGAGGAGGATTCCCTCCGGCGAGAAATCATGGATCCGCGAAAGCACCTGCCGGCTGGCGGCGATGATCTGATTCGGATCGCCATAGGCCAGCTGCACCTCGTCACCCAGGTGACAAGTGGCATTGAGGAGCAGCGCGCCATCCTCCCGTTTTCCCATAGGCATCATGGCCAGATTCACATCGCCCACCGACCGCACCAGCGGGAAGGGGAGAGACGTGAGCGTGAAGTCCGTGCTGTGCAGATATTTCTCATAGAAATAAAGCGCCGGCTTATGGTCCAGCTCCTTCAGGACCATAGGCGCCTCGGTGGCCGTGACCTTCATCTTGTGCCCCAAAGGCTGCCAGCCCATCACCGTGTGAGGCAGCACCTTCAGGGGTCCCATGAAAACCACCGCCAGGATGCCCCGAGCAAGCACCGCCTCTTTATCAAACACATAGACCGCATCATGAGGCACATAGCCATCGGCGTAGCCGCCAAAGATGGGCACCTCCTTCGGCAGCTGATCCAATGCCCCATAGAAAGGCTCCAGGTCATAGAAACGCTGGGTGATCATCAGCGCCACCGCCGCTGTTTCCTTTTGCTTGCAGAAAGACGCGAGGCTCTCTCCGATCTGTCCCGGAGACTCCTTCGAGAAATCATAGAGGCACACGCTGGCGCCGCTGCTCTCGAAATACTGCATGGACACCACCGTCTGCCGGAGCAGCACCCGCCCGTCCGCAATGCCGCCGGACGTAGTCATCCCCGCGATCTCCGCCTCCGGAAAGGCCACGCGAAAAGACTTCACCAGGGAGACAATGGTTTCCTTGTCATTCCAATGGGTGAAGAGGGTGATCAGCATCCGGTGCTCCCCGCAAGGCAAAGCGCCCGCCGGCAATTCCCTTTTGAAATAGGAAATACAATCCGTCGCATCTCCCGGCGCGCGCAGTACATAAGACCTTTGCAGCATAGTGAACCACCTTTCCTGGTGTAAGGGTTCATAGCCCCGTCCATGCCGCGAAATTTTCGGGGGGGGTAAACCGGTATATGGGATTGTAGTAGACAATGGCGTCTACTTTTTTTCAATGATTTATGCTATCGGTGTCGTAGTCGGTAGTCGGTAGTCGGTAGTCGGTAGTCGGGGCGCATCTTCCGCTCTTTACCCCCTTCCTCTGGAAGGGGGTAAAGAGCGGTCAGACTGTCTTTGCCTGAAGTCAAATGGCGCTGCCCATTGACTACTACCTACGATTTTTATCAAAATTGTTTATATATGATACAACTTATTCATCTGAATTATACTATACTTCCCCCACAGTTGTTAAGATGAAAATTAAAAAATTGACAGACGGAAGCCTTTCCTATCAAGCCCTCTTCTCTGAAGAGGGGGCCCGTAAGGGCGGGTGATGCTTTTCCCTGACGGTCGGCGAAATATCTTTTACTCTCTTTACGAATGACCGAAAGCATATCCAGCACTGTCATCTCGAGCGAAGTCCGTGGATCTATCATCCAAGTAGGTAAGCATGCCTTTGTTACGCAACCCTTACATGAGTCGCCCCTTGGAGATGCAATGCTATTAAGTTAAGGAAGCGCGGTAAAGTATAGTCTCGACCGCTTTCTTA
>CAVHZP010000313.1:0-2642 GCA_963640485.1 bacterium
ACGCCATCCATCAGCGCGGCGCGGAGGCCGGCCTGTTCCATGGCGTGGATGCCTGCAATGGTGGTGCCACCGGGGCTGGTCACCTGGTCACGAAGTTCAGCAGGGTGTTTTCCTGTTTCCAAAACCATTTTCGCCGCGCCATACAGAGTCTGCGCCGCAGCTTCGATGGCCAGTTTCCTTGGAAGTCCGATCAAGACACCGGCGTCTGCCAAAGCATCGATGATGACGAAAGCATATCCCGGGCCGGCGCCGGAGAGAGCGCCCAATTCATCAAGCTGCCGCTCCGTCACCACTGCCGCCTTGCCCAAAGCCGCAAAGATTTCCTCCGCTTCCTTTACAAATTCCGCCGACGCATGGGTGCCCGGCGCGATGGCCGCCATGCCTTCACCCACAGAAGCGGGGGTATTCGGCATCACACGGATCACTTCAGTGCCCTGGGGCAGCGATTTCTCCAGGAAATCCACGGTCACAGCGGCTGCAATAGAAAGAACCCGGTGAGGCTGGTACCGGGAGATTTCTTCAAGCACAGCAGGGACAATATTGGGCTTCACTGCCACAATGACAAGGTCCGCATCGGCTGCCACACTCCCATCAAAAGAAGCCTGCACGCCGTACTGCGCCGCTTTATGAAGAGAAGACTCCTGATCGTGTTCCTTCAGGAAGACTTCTTCTTTTTTCCAAAGACCCTTAGCAAGGCAGCCCGAGAGGATTGCTCCTCCCATGGCGCCACATCCGACAATCAATATCTTTTTCATAGGCTTGGTCCTTTCCATGTAGGGATATCGGACACGAAAGCCAGCCGGTCTGTACTCAGCTTCACACTGTCAGGTACGCAGAGCAGCACATCGTCATTCAAAAGCTCTATGTCTCCATGAGCCATGTATACCGCCCCGCTCATGAAATCCACGTATCGGCTGGCCACTTCGTCATCCACATTGTCACCCAAAACTACAATGACCGCGAGGCCTTTTTCCAATGCTTTCACGCTACGCTTCGCATCGGCATAGCCCGTCGGCACCATGATAACCACCTCTAAAGGGCGGATGCTCCTGGCCGGCAGCGCGCCTGCCTCCGGGAACGCATCCTCTCTCGCCTCAAGAGATGCCTCTTGCTCCTCATACCCATCTTCCGGGTCTTCAAATTGCTTCTTCAGCCACTGAAACCCGCCGGAAAAGAAAGACATTACAGCGGCATATGCGGTTCCTGAGGCGCCTGTGCATTCCACTGCGGAGCCGGTGCACCGGCAGGATCAGTGGAAACGGCTACAAAGTTCTCACGGGAAACGCTCATATTATTCGGCGCGCAGAGATAGATGTTTTCAGAAATCTGATTGATATGGCCGTCCAAAGCAAACATAATGCCCTGTACGAAGTCTACGATGCGCTGTGCTTCATCAGCATCGGTTTTCTCCATATTCATCACCACCGGGCGCATAGCCTTCAAATGGTCGCCGATTTTTTCTGCATCATCAAAATTCTTCGGGCTTACCACCACCATGGTGTAAGGCTTTGCCGCCTGGCGGGGCATTGCATTCTTGCTGACCGCACGAGGTGCTACCGGACGAGGCGGTACAGGCGCTGCCGGATTCACCGGAGCCGGCTCTACCATTTCCTCCTCTTCCTGTTCGTCATCCTCGTAATCTACAAAACGGTCCTTAAATTTAGACAATAAACTCATTCTTTTTCTCCTCTCAACCTTACTTACAGGTACTGACGGGCACCAAAGATGGCCGTGCCTACACGCACCATGGTCGCCCCTTCTTCGATAGCTATTTCAAAATCATGGGTCATTCCCATAGACAAGATGGAAATCTGCCCTTCCGGAAATTCTTTTTTCATGGCCTCCCACATGGCATGGGCCGCGCGGAATACAGGACGGGTCATTTCCACGTCCTCATAGTTGGGCGCCATACACATGAGCCCTAAGACTCTCACGTGGGAAAGTCCCTTCGCTGCTTCTACCAGGGCGGGGAAATCTTCCTGAGACGTCCCGGTCTTGCTCTCTTCGCCGGAAATATTGCACTCCAGCAGCACATCCTGCACCTTCCCGATTTCCCCGGCTCTCTTGTCGATTTCCCGCAAAATCTCCGGCGAATCGGCAGACTGGATGAGATCTGCCATGGCGACGGCTTTCTTTACCTTATTCTTCTGCAAATGGCCCTGCAAGTGCCAGCGCACCGGAAGCGTCAGCACCTTGTGCTTCCCTTCCATCTCCTGCACCCGGTTCTCGCCCACATCCGTCACGCCGAGACCGATCGCCTCTTCCATGTCGGACAGCGGATGATACTTCGTCACAGCCACCAGCGTCACTGCCTGCCCATAGGGCGACCGCCCCCGGGCCGCAGCAATCCTTGCCTTGACCTTCGCCAATCTTTCAGAAATCTCGGACATAGCTCCGCCTTCTTCATTCAAAAACTCAGCACAACCGTTCCTTTTGAAAAACAGTTATACTTATAGGTATTATAGCACAGAAAAGATATAGATAAAAAGGGAAATTTCGGCTCCTAAGCGGGGAAAACGGGAACGGGTTAGTAATCAGTGATCAGTAGTCAGTAGTCAGGACGCGTTTGACTGCCATCCTATCATGGCCGTGAACCGTTTACCGTGTAACCGTTGACCGGCGCCTTTGGCGATAGCGATTTC
>CAVHZP010000314.1:0-2589 GCA_963640485.1 bacterium
ATAGCCCCAAGAAAGACTACATTATGGACAAATACCTCTTCGATGGCATCGCCATCCTGATCTGCCTTTGGTTTGTGAAATCCTATTTCCTCCACCTCAAAATGACCGAGGAAGAAGCGTTGATTGTCAGAGAGGCGCCCAAGTGGCTCCTCTATCCCCTGACCCTTCTCCTCTGCCTCTCCCTCTTGACCACGGTCTCTGTGGACTTTGGTCTGATTCCTGTGGCGCAAAAAGACGCCTTCCGCTTCGTCATTGTTTCCTTCCTTCTCTGGTCCGCCATGGCCATGTATGTGAAATGGAACTGGGGCGTTCATGTGGAAGATGCAACGATTCGCAATAAAAATAAGAAGCAGCTCCTTCTCATGCTGATTCTGATGGGATTTCTGGTGACGATGCTTTGATGCGAGCTGACGCTGTCGGTTTAGTGATCAGGGCGTGCTGGATTGCTTCCCTATTTGGCATTTTTTCGCCAGCGATTTAGTAATCAGTAGTCAGTAGTCGGTAGTCAGGGCGCATTAAGTTGCTTCCCCACTACCGTATACCATCCTCGCAAAAAGCGGCTGGCAACGTATCATGTTGCCAGCCGCTTTTGCTATTATGAATTAGAATTTATATCTATAAGAGAGAAGGAAGCTACGCGGAGTTGCGAAGTAATCGCTGGATGTATGGGAGGTCACATCTCTGCGGTTCAACACATTATCTACAGAGAGTAAGATATCACTCTTTTCATTGGGCGAGTATTTCACGCTCAATGCAGTGAGCAAGTATGGCTTCTGGTCATAGGAGTGTGCAGAAGTCGGAGTCATTACTCGATCTGCCAGATAGGTGAAGTTCAATGCCGTAGACCACTTATCCTTTTCATACCCCACACCACCATTCAAGAGGAAACGGCCGTAGGAACGATCCCAATAGGTCTTTGCCGATGTCTTTTCCGTAGTCTGCTTGGATTTCGGATCCTGGAATGTTACGCCTACATTCCAGAAGAGGCCATTGGGCTCCGTGCCTTTCACGCTGGCTTCCACACCTTTATTCTTGAAATCTTCATTAACGGCATACCAATGATCCCTTAAACTGCCACTGGTGATTTTGGAGAAAGAAATATTGTCTTTGATTTCTTCGGAAAATACCGCTAATTTGTACTGGCGGTTTTCTGTTTCCATTTTCCAGCCCGCTTCATAGTGGGTTCCCTTTTGTGGTTTCAGATCCGGATTGCCAATAATCAGATTCGTAGACGTAATGCCGGCACGGGAATACATCTGGCTTAACGTCGGCAGAACAAAGGACTGACCGGCGCTGATATACAAGCTCTGCGAATCATTCAGCTTATGTAGAAATTGTGCCTGGCCGCTGAAATTATGGAAAGTCTGCGAGCCGCCGGTTGTCCAAGTTCCGCGAGCCCCCAAAGTGAAGCTATCTTTTTCAGTCAGTTTCCGATCCCAGGACCCAAAAGCAGAAACGATATTTCTACCATTATCAATGTCTCCACTTTCGTAAGTTTCCCTCGTCAAAGATGTGCCCAGCAAGAATGTTTGCTTCGCATCATGATCCCACACCTTCTGCACATCGTAGCCAAAGGTTTTATTTTTTTCTTTCGATTCAGTTAAAGAAGGTGTATCGTACGCCGAACCATTGCTCTTATAGAAATCAGTCCCTTTAGTTTTCAGCGTATTGTAATTATAAAATGCATGGCCGCTGAGTCCCTTCCCATCATTGAAATTGAGCTGCAGGAAATCTTTATCTCTCTCATATCTTCTCTGGTATCTGGCCTGTCCATTGAGATCGGTATAGCCCTCTGCGGTAATGTCCGCATAGCCATAAGACCATCGTGCAATGGACTCATTGTGATTGTACAATACATCTATGTGATCATTGAATTTGTACATGAGGGTCAGATCATTCTTCTCGGATCCCTTGAATGTCTGCTGCATATGAACAGGCACTTTATCCTTTGCCACACTGGTAAAAGACGTGCTATAATCCGAAGCTACGCCAGTCGTTCCCCATTTATTGTAATTATAAGAAATGGAGAATTTGCCATTGCCTGCTGTCACCTTGTAGTCCTGACGGCCATGATTGCCCCAGCCCACCTGCGCTTCGTTGGGAAGCACTTTCTTTGTGATGATATTGATGACGCCGCCGGTTGCCTGGCTTCCGTAGAGAACCGCGCCACCGCCACGAACGATTTCCACCTTTTCTACCATGCTGGTGGGAATATTTTCCAGATTATACAAATTTCGCCAGTTAATCGGCGTACCGTTAATCATGACGACCGTACCGTTCTCTACGCCGCGAATGATAGTCTTACTGGTCATAGAAGAAACCGCTGCGCCATTCGGCCCCATGCCGGAAGTCACTACGCCATCCAAATATTGGAGCGCCACGCTCATATTATCTGCGCCGGTTCTTTCAATATCCTTCGCCGTATAGGTCTGCGTGCTAGCAGCTACATCCACATCCTCTTTCGCATAGCGATTCGCCGTTACCGTGATAGGCGCCAGTTCATACGCCGCATCAGCTGCGCCGGCATTGTCTACCCCCCCCGATACATCCGGTTATCAATGCCCCAATGACCAACCATTTCATTTCTTT
>CAVHZP010000315.1:0-2557 GCA_963640485.1 bacterium
ATCATAGCGGCATTATCAGTATGGATCCACTGAAGCCAATCGCGCCCTGACTACTGATTACTGATCACTGATTACTAACCCCCTGGCGTAATCCATCGCTAACCAGTTTCGAAAGGAAGAATAGAAATGATCAATGTAACAGATTTCTTATCGGTCGGGCAGAATGCCATCGCCCGCCGGGTGGTGCAGCAGTCCGATGCTTCGGACAATTATGATAACGATTTCAAAAGTCTTCTGGCCACGCCGCGGCTCATTCACTGGGCCATCGATGCGTCCATCGAAGCCATCGACCCGTATCTCCCGGACGAATACGCCAGCATCGGGCTGTCGGTGAATTTCGTTCACACTGCGCCCACGAGCCTGGGTATGACGGTGACGGTACACGCCGCTATCGTGGCCATGTCGGATCGTGACGTGACCCTGGAAGTGAAGGCCTGGGACGAGCAGGGCGAAATCGGCCACGGGCTCCACAAGAGAGCCATCGTGGAAAAGCGGGCGGTGCTGGACCGCGCCGAAGAGCGCACCCGGCTCCTCCTGATTCGTCAGGCCAATGAGCAGATCAAGGAGATGAAATAACATGGCAACCATACCGGACTCCATGACCGGAGCGTTCCTGCTCTCGGCCATCGACTTTCTCTTGAGCTTCGTATTTATTTCTTTCATCGGCGTGGTGCTGCATTTCTTCCCGCTTCTGAACAAGCTGGGCGAAGTGAAGGAAAGGAAGGACTGACATGGAACTTTTCGAAACGCTCTTGACCGAATTGCTGTACCAGACCGGCCTCCTGGATCTGACCCTGGGAAATATGGTGATGATCATCGCCGGCTGCGTGCTTCTTTACCTGGGCATCATCAAGAAATATGAACCATTCCTCCTCGTAGGCATCGGCTTCTCCTGCATCGTGGCGAATGTGCCGGGCTCCACATTGACCGCCCCCGGCGGCCTCTTCTACTTCGCTTATCAGGGCGTAGAGCAGCTGATTCTCCCGCCGCTGATTTTCCTGGGTGTCGGCGCCATGACCGACTTCGGCCCCATGATTGCGAACCCCAGCCTCGTCATCTTAGGTGCAGCAGCGCACCTGGGCATCTTCGTAGCGCTTATCGGCGCGCAAGCTTTGGGATTCAGCCTGGGCGAAGCGGCGTCCATTGGTATCATCGGCGGCGCTGACGGCCCCATGGCCATCTACACCACCATGAAACTGGCGCCCCACCTGCTGCCCCAGATTTCCGTGGCCGCTTACTCCTACATGGCGCTGATGCCGCTGATTCAGCCGCCTATCATGAAGCTCCTCACCAACAAAGAAGAGCGGAAAATCATGATGAAGCAACCCCGCTATGTGTCCCGTCTGGAAAAAATTGCATTTCCAATCGTCATGGCACTCATCGTAAACATTTTCCTCCCGCCGGTGGCGCCGCTCATCACCATGCTGATGCTGGGAAATCTGATGCGGGAATGCCTGGTGGTAGGGAAACTGGCGGAAACCGCGTCCAATACGCTCTTGAACATCGTCACCCTGGTGCTCACCGTCGCCATCGGCTCCACCATGGCAGCGGAAACCTTCCTCACCGGGGAAACGATCCTCATCATCTTCCTGGGCCTCGTGGCCTTCGCTTTCGGCACCGGCTCCGGTGTGGTCTGCGCGAAAATCATGAATAAAATCTCCGGCGGTCGCATCAATCCCCTCATCGGCTCCGCCGGCATCGCCTCCGTCCCCATCGCCGCCCGGGTCTCCCACCTGGTGGGCCAGCAGGAAAGCCGCCGCGTCTTCCTCCTCATGCACGCCATGGGACCGAACTTAGCTGGCGTCTTCGGGACTGCCATCTCCGGCGGGATTATGTTGGCGCTGCTTGGAGGTTAGTGCCGCGCACGCCAGTGCGAACATGTCACTGTAGCTCCTGGCTCCTAGCTGCTGGCTGCTAGCCGGCTAGTGCACAGGCTCACCGAAGCGCAAAGAGCGTCCCGCACTTAGTGGATAATAAACAGTTTCCTGCTTTCGCTAAGCGCGGGACGCTCTTTGTACTTCATTGAGATGTTTCTCTAGCCGACCAGCAGCTAGCAGCCAGTAGCTAGGAGCTTCATCGACATGTATGCACCAGCGGCAGCGGCACAAATCATCACACCAGGTGCAGCGTATTCTTAAATTCCTTGATATAGTGCCGGGACACCGGCACTTTTTCTTTGGGGAAATAGTTCATTGTGAGGAGCAGGGTGCCGTTGTCCTGGTTTGAGATTTCCTGGATCATGGAAAGGTTCACGATATAGCCCTTGTGGGTGCGGAAGAAGCCTAAGGGCGAGAGGAGGGTCTCGATGTCGCGAAGGGTCATCTTGGACTCGATGATGCCGCCGGTGGTGTAGAAGAGGGAGCGGTCCGATTTCTCTGTAGAAATCAGAATGATTTCCTGGGACGGAGAAATCATGATAGTCCGGTCCTTGGTCTGGAGGGAAATCTTCTGGTAGTAAGTCACGATTTCCCCCGGCGCCTTTTCTTTTTCCCGAAGCGCCAGGCTGTCGGCGAGGCGGGAAATGGTGCGGGCGATGCGGGCCTCGTCGTAGGGCTTC
>CAVHZP010000316.1:0-2536 GCA_963640485.1 bacterium
TGCATAATACCGCTAGTGCGCGGGATACGCCTTCGGCGTATTTCTATCCGGCGCCTTTGGCGCGACCCTTCTCCAAGGGTCTACTTCTTAAGGCTAGCGTAACATAATGATTCTGACTGCTGGCATTTAAATCCCTTAACTTGATAGCATTGTTTGTAGAAGGGGCTGCCCAATAGGGCGGGATGGAATGCACCGAAGGTGCATAATCAGCACTAGCCTTAAGCATGCTCGCTGCCCCCGCAGCCAAACGCGCCCTGACTACTGACCACCGACCACCGACTACTAAACCACCAGCCCTGAGCATGCCCATCGCCTCAGCAGTCCATCGCGTCCCGACTACCGACTACCGACCACCGATTACTAAACCTCCATCTCTCGCGTGCGTTAGCGGCTCCAACTGCCTCCATCCCCTGACTACCGATTACTAATAACCAATAGCGAAACGCCATTTTCTGCTAGAAAATGTTATATTTTGGAATTATAATATAAAAAACCAACCCCAAAACACGAAATGAGGTGATCCCATGCTGCTGCAATTCAGCGCAGAAAACTTTCGCTCCTTCCGCGAAAGAGCCGTCCTCTCCCTGGAAGCTGCGAAGGACGACCTATTTCCTGACCACATAGCCACCGCAGGAAAAGAAAAGATCCTCAAGACCGCCTGCCTCTTCGGCGCCAACGCCGCCGGCAAGAGCAACGTCTTTGCCGCACTCACTGCCGCCATCCTGGCACTTCGTCTCTCCAATGCACGGCAAGTCGGCGAACCCTTGACCATGATCGAGCCCTTCGCCTTCTCTGAAGAAACGAAAAACTCGCCCACCGCCTTTGAATTCGTATTCATGGCAGCAGGGAAGAAATATGTATACGGATTCTCCGCGACGCAAAAAGAAATCACCGAAGAATACCTCTACGTCTACCACAGCGCCCGCCCCTCCACCATCTTCGAAAGAGAGTGTGAGAACTACCGCTTCACCAGTGCCGCCATCAAAAAAGAACTGGAACCCATCATTCAGAGAAACGCCAAAAACAAACTGTTTCTAGCCACCGCCACCGCCTGGAACGCCGCTTCCACCCGGGACGCCTGCCTGTGGTTCGGCAACATCGACACCTACACCAACAACTACAGCGACCTCATTTCCCAAGACATTCCTATGTTTGAAAACGATACCGACGGTCGCCTCAAAGACTTCATATGTAGCCTCCTGCAAAAAGCAGATATTAATATTTCCGACTACGAATACGAAAGCCAAGACGAATCCCCGGAGAAATGGCTTGCCCGCTTCCCCATCGAAGTCCGCTCCATCATCCCCGCCGCCGCCCTGCTGGGAAATCACAAAACCTACACCATCCTCATGACCCACCACATCCAGGGCAAAGACGGCGAAGAGAAATGGCAACTCAACCTCAACAATGAATCCCAAGGCACCAAAAGCCTCTTCATGCTGAGCCCCATCCTCTACGACGCCTTCCGCCGGGGGAAAATCATCTGCATCGACGAATTCGACGCCAGCCTTCACCCCCTCCTCGTGGGCTACCTGGTCAGCCTCTTTCACGACCCCGAAATCAACACAGGAAATGCCCAACTCATCATCTCCTCCCACACCACCACACTGCTTTCCAGAAATATTTCCCGAGACGACGAAATATACTTCGTCGAAAAAAATCAGAAAACCGGAGAATCCGAACTCTACTCCCTAGACGAATTCTCCCCCCGCAAGCAGATGAACATCCGCAAAGCCTACCTCCTCGGCCGCTTCGGCGCCATTCCAGAAATCGAAGGCGGCGAAATCCTATGGTAAGAGAAAAAGGCTACCGCGCCAAGCTAAGAAATACCGGCAAACGCCGCATGAAACGGATCCTCCTCGTTTCCGCCGAAGGAAATAAAAACAACAAAACCGAAAAAATCTACCTCTCCCACTTCAAAAACGAAGACACAGAAATCCGTTTCGCCGCCGGCAACGAAACAGACCCCGAGACCATGATGCGCCGCCTCATCGAAGAAACAGAAGAATACGAACTCACATCCAAAGACCTCGCCGTCTGCCTCATAGACTCCGACTTCGACCCCAAGCGGGATAAAGCCATCGCTGATGCCGAGTGCCAAATCCCGCAAAATCAAAGAGAAAATATTCGACTCATCGTCTCCTCACCCAGCTTTGAAATCTGG
Organism: bacterium; assembly: GCA_963640485.1. GTDB lineage: Bacteria > Bacillota > Negativicutes > Veillonellales > Dialisteraceae > Dialister. The sequence goes on from CAVHZP010000316.1 coordinate 2,165, forward strand.
TATATCTGCCACTTCGGATACTCCACCCGCCAATACCAAAACAAAGAAGAAGTATTGGGAGAACTCTCCAAGTACATCCCCGGATACAAGAAATCCCGGGACATCTACCCAAACCTTGTAGGGAAAGAAGAAACCGCCTGCCAAAACGCCAGGAAACTTGAAGCTTGGTGTCGGGAAAATCACAAACGCCCCCACCATGTAGAACACATGCCCAGCACAGAAATGTACAAAGTCTGGCAATGGCTCAAGGGGAAGGAGTAAAGGTGACTCTTCCGCTCTTACCTCCGTCCCCTGGAAGGAGGGGGACCGCTTGCGGTGGAGATTAGTAGTCGGTAGTCAGTGGTCGGTAGTCGGTTCGCATTTGACGCTGGA
>CAVHZP010000317.1:0-2525 GCA_963640485.1 bacterium
TGAAGCGTTTCATGCAGTTAGTGCTGGTTGTGCCTCTTACGAGTCACTCCATCCCCCGCTATCGCGCGCGCCGTTTGGCCTCTAAGGAAGGCGCCTTAATGGGCAGGCTAGGCGCCTCTTCATAATGGGCCAAACTTGGAAATCCTTCTGCAGAATTCCCATCTCCAAGGGGCTACTCGCGTAAGGCCAGCGTCACTTATCACCTTAACCGCCAGCATGCTCGCTGCCTCTAGCGTCAAACGCGCCTTATCCCTTATCCCCTATCCCTTATCCCTAAACCGCTAGCGTTAATTATGCTTTGCCCCCCCTATCCCTTATCCTGTTTTGCACGCTCTTTACAAACCCCCATTGTTTTTCAAAAAGTTTCGTCTCCATCCCTGATTTCTAATGAAACTTTTTCAATCTCTATACGAAAGCTTATCAGAAAACTGGCAAGTATGATTTATCGTTATAGCTACAAGGACAAACAAGATAAAAATTTCATACGTCCTATGATAAGGAGAAGAGAATGAAAAAAGATTTCATGAAAAAGGCAGTGCTGGCACTGTTGGCCGGCGGCGCGATTCTGGGTGGCGCGTTTCAGGCTCAGGCATCGGATATTAGAATTCTTCCGGTAGACACCGCGAAGTTCTGGGCAGGTGCCCGTTTCGACTTCGACGTAGAAGTGGCAAACGCGAAAGGCCTCCAAGATGTAGATGTCACCATCAATGGCCAGTCCGCAGAAACTTTCTTCGGCAAGAAAGCTGTTGTGAAAGATCTGGGCAATGGCGTTACCTCTTTCCGCATTGACGATGCGTCCTTTGCGAAAGCCGGCCCGGTGGAAATCAACGTCACCGCCAAAGACAGCGTAGGTATTTCCAAAGCCGCAGCATCTTACAATGTCGTTCATGAAGCAGCCGTAAAGAAAGCGAAGAATGTCATCCTCTTCGTTGGCGACGGCATGTCTCTGCAGGCCCGCGAAGTGGCCCGCATCCTTTCCAAGGGCATGACCAATGGCAAGTTCAATGACCTCCTGGCTATGGAGAAACTGGATCACAATGCCATCATCACCACTTCCGGCTATGACTCCCTGGTCACCGACAGCGCGAACTCCGCTTCCGCTTACGCCACCGGCCACAAGTCCGTAGTCAACGCTATGGGCGTCTATGAAGACTCCACGAAAGATCCGCTGGACGATCCGAAGGTAGAAAACGTTTCCGAAATCCTGAAACGTACCCGCGGCATGTCCATCGGCGTGGTCACTCAGGCAGAATCCACCGACGCGACTCCGGCGGCTATGATCGGCCACACCCGCAGAAGAGCGCTCCAGGATTTCCTGGCGAAAGACTACCTCTCTGACTACCATCGCCCGGACGTTATCTTGGGCGGCGGTTCCGCTCGCTACATCCCGAAAGACGTAGCCGGCTCCAAGAGAAAAGACAATGTGAACGTCATCGACGAATTCAAAGCCAAGGGCTACACCTTCGTTTCCAATTCCCAGGAAATGATGGCAGCTCCTTCCGATAAACCGCTCCTCGGCCTCTTCCATACCGGCACCATGAACGTATACCTGGACCGCGAAGTGCTGAAGGACCCGAAGGTACTGAAAGGCTTCACCGACCAGCCGAACCTGATGAACATGACCGAAAAGGCGCTGGACATTCTCTCTCAGAATAAGAACGGCTTCTTCGCTATGATCGAAGGCGCGTCCATCGACAAACAGCTCCACGTGATGGACTGGCAGCGTGCGGCTTACGACACCATCGAATTTGATAAATCCATCGAATACGCACAGAAATGGGCGAAGGAACACGGTGACGACACCCTCATCATCGTTCTCGCTGACCACTCCCACGGCATCTCCATCTCCGGTACCTACCACGAAAGAGATGGCAAGAAAGGCAGCCAGGCTGTCCGCGTTTACGCAAACTCCGTATTCCCCACCTTCGAAGACAAGAATGGCGACGGATTCCCGGACAATCCGGATCCGGAAGTGACATTGGCCGTACAGTACGCCAACCATCCGGAATACTATGAAAACTATCATTTCATGAAGACCCCGACCCCGCCGGCTCTGGCTGTGACGGAAACCAAAGAAGAAGCTACCCAGGTAGGCGATAAAGTCGAATACCATCAGGTCAGCACCGCTTCCTCCAAGGCAAACCCCGCCCGCATCCACCCCGGCGACCCGGCTGAACTCGTTCCGGCAAACACACCGAAAGACGATCCCCAGGAATGCCACTCCGCTGACGACATCCTCCTCAACGCAGGCGGCCCGGGCTCCGAATACTTCCACGGCACCATGGACAACACCGAAGTCTTCTTCGGCATCATGAGAGCTTTGGGCGTTGACGGAAATAAGAATCTCAAGAAATAAATGGCTGGCGGGTTTGTAATCGGTAATCGGTAGTCGGTAGTCGGTTCGCATTTGGCTGCTGCCTCATCGTAGCCGCGAACCGTTTACCGTGTGACCGTAGTCCGACTTGATGAGGATAGCGGGAAATGGAAATGCTGGCGGTTAGAGTGATATGTTCCTCAAGCCTTAC
>CAVHZP010000318.1:0-2524 GCA_963640485.1 bacterium
CTAGCCGGCTAGGGAACCACTGATTAAATCGTTATCTGAAATTATACTGGAATTTTTATGCAAGACGAGGAAAGGAAATCCGAGAATAGTGAGCTATTTGAGGATTTTCTTGACGAAGTATTGCTTAAAAATTCGTATAATTTCTGATTCTTCGATTTAATCAGTGTTTCCCTAGCAGCTAGCAGCCAGAAGCCAGAAGCGACATCACTATGTTTGCACCAGCGGAAGTACCACTAGAACGAGAACGTATCATTCTCTGGCTTCTCATGAGGATTATGGAACGGCACCACCAGTTTGAAATCGTTGGCCTCGGTTAGGTCGAGCATTTCCTGCTTGGTCAGGTGGTTCGGCCAGAGGGCGAAGTGGGCGCGGCCGGATTCGTAGTAGGACTTCGCCTTGCCATAGCCGTGGAGGCTGCCGGTCATGATCACTTCCAGCTCCGGGTGTTCATCGATGAGGCTACGGCTCTTCGCCTTGGAGAGCTGCGCGTCGGTCAAAAGGTAGATGTGCCCATTCTCCAAGGTCTTGCCATCCCATTCGCGGAAGACTTCGAAAGGATAACGCAGCATTTCATCATGGACGAAATAGGTGCGATGCCCCAGCTTCAGCCACTGGGCGTAAAGCTTCGTATTCATATGGATGGGATGGGTATTTCCAAAGAGGCGATAGAGGAAAACCGCCAGCGAGAGGCCGCGGCCGTAGGAGGGCACGGGGAGGAGCAGCGGATGACTGCCACCAAGCGCTGTCTTCGCCACACTGGCCACATACTCTCTCATGTCTGCCGCCCGGTCGTAGCGGCTGTAGGCGGCATCGATGACCGCCAGGTCTGCCGAGAGCCCCCGCACCGCGTCGCAGCGGTAGAAGACATCATTCTCCCGGTAGTCGCCGGAGAAGAAAATTTTCTTCCCGTCCACGGTGATGTGGAACCACACCGCCCCGGCGCAATGCCCGGTCCGTCCCCAGCGCAGGGAAATATCGGTGTCCAGCTCCAGCTCCGGCGCCGTGGAATCCAGGATCATGGTATTCTTCGGCTTGTAGTGAATCTGCTGGTAAGTCTGATTCGACATCAAGACGGGACCATTGAACCCTTTTTTCTCCAGACACTCGATGGCACCGGTGTGATCCTTGTGGGAGTGGGTCACAAAAAGATACTCCGCCCGCCGGATCTGCGCCGGCGACAAATCCGGCAGCCGGTCCAGCCCATCGGTGGACGTACCGGCATCGACAATGAATGCGTGTCTCTCCCCTTCTACGTAAAAGCAATTCCGGCCCTGGTCCCCACAGCCTCCTGCGATGTACAGCTGCATATCTTCATCTCCAATAATATTTCTACTCTATAACAAAAAGAGAAGCCCTCTGTTTTTCAGATGGCCTCTCTGCACTGTCTATTCTGTTCACTCCATTATATAGCACGGGGGAAGATTTGTAAATCAGGTATATGCGCGAATGAACGCTGGTGGTTTAGTAATCAGTGGTCAGTGATCAGTAATCAGGACGCATTTAGCATCAGTGCACACATAGAGATACCACCGCTATCGATTATAGTAGTCAGTGATCAGGACGCACTTTCCGTTATTCATACATATCCGGGATAACCGCTATGTGAGAACGCGGTTAATCGTAGCCTGATCACTGACCACTGACCACTGACCACTGACTACTGATTACTAAACCGATAGCGTCCAAAATCTCCCATTAATAATTCTTCGCGATCCGGTACAGCGCTACATAAATATCCTCTGCCTCGTCTGCCGGTTCTTCATGGTTTCCGTTGTACGCTGCCGGTTTGCCATCGGGGGTGTAGACTCCCTGGAGTTTGTTCAGGATGCGATACTTGATTTCTCTGCCGTACTGGTCGGCGCCTACCGCTGTGTCGTATTCAAAAATGTACTCCACCAGCTTATTATTTCCAAAGTCCGGATAGGTCAGGGGGTGCTTGTACACTTCCGCGTAAAGTTTGCCGCGAATGATCGGCAGCTCGCCGGCATTGATGGGGTCCTTCTCGATGGTGTTCGTGTCCACGTACACGCGCTCCTCGTCGCTGGTGTACACCACGGCGTAGCGGCTGTAGTCATTCATGAGCTTCGTCATGTTCACGCCCGCTGCGTCCACAGTCAGAGCCGGCAGAGCCAGCGCGGAAATCATAGCCATAGCGATCCATTTTTTCATAGTCGTTCTCCTTTCAGGAAATACCTTCTCTCTTCTACTGTATTGTAACAGATGGGAGAGAAATGGGGCAAGGTCGATATGAGGGATAAGGGATAGGGGATAAGGGATAAGGCGCGTTTGTCTGTAGCGGGAGATACTTGCCTTCTTCCCGGAAGAAGGTGGCCTTTAAGCAGAATGATGCTCACCTCCACAGGCAGCACCCGCCCTACGGGCACCCTCTTCAAAGAAGAGGGATTTGCACAAAGCCAACCCCCGCCCTACGCCCCCCTTTCAGAGGAAGGGGGTTACATTGCGGTAAATGCGCCTTATCCCTTATCCCTTATCCCTTATCCCTTATCCCCTATCCCTTATCCCT
>CAVHZP010000319.1:0-2523 GCA_963640485.1 bacterium
ACTTCACTCTTCACTCTCCACACTTCACTCTCGGTGCGCGCGCCCCGACCACCGACTACTAAACCGATAGCGTAACCCATTAAGCCTTCCCACTAGCCACATTCCCGTTCTTCATGATATAATAAGCAGTCTTGTAAAATTTCCTATCGCTTTAGGAAATATGATATAATGATAGAGATATTTTTAGTTGAGATAAGTGGCGCTATCGGTTTTGTGATCGGTAATCGGTAGTCGGTAGTCAGTTCGCATTTTGCGGAAGTGAGAAACGGTTTGTTGACCGTTCATCGCGGGATGGATTGCGCCATAGGCACCCAGCGGGAAATGTGTGAGCGACGCAAACGTCAATCGCGCCCTGACTACTGACTACCGACCACCGACTACAAAACCCCCAGCGTGAATCACGCTACGGGAAGGAGGAAACCTATTGGAAAAACCTGTGATGATCCAGGTCACATCCCTGCAGAGGGACGAAGACGGGAAGGAAGAGAAAATCACCCTAGAGACACCGGGGCTCTATCGCGAGGACGGGGGCGTCCGATATGTTTCCTATGAAGAGACAGAGCTGGCGGGTCTTTCCGGCACCACCACCACCCTGGCGATCTACAGCGACCATGTGACGCTCCTTCGGGAAGGCACGCTGCAAATGCAGCAGGAATTCCGCATCGGAGAGCCACACAGCTCCCTGTACCAGACCCCCATGGGGCCCTTGGAAATCATCGCCATCACCCGGGAAATAGAAGACACCATCGAAGACGGAAAGGGGCGCATGCGCCTTTCCTACGATGTGGAATTAAAAGGCTTATTCAATCATTTAAATGAAATTATTATAGAACTTCGGGAGGATTCGGAACATTCATGGAAGTCAGAGACGAACTGAAAGAAATCATTGCAAAGGCGAAAGACGCAGCCATTGCCGCCGGCGAACTGCCGGAAGGCGACTATGCCCCTGTGCAGCGCCTGGAAATACCGAAATCCAAAGAATTCGGTGATTACTCCACCAATGCAGCCATGCAGTGGGCGAAGACAGCACACAAAGCGCCCCGCATGATCGCAGAAGCTATCGTGAAGCACATGGACACCCCGCTGGTTTCCAAGACGGAAATCGCCGGTGCCGGCTTCATCAATTTCTACCTGGCCACGGACACCGTGTACAGCGAACTGAAAAACATCCTGAAAGCAGGCCCCTCCTACGGCGACCTGCCGAAAAATAAAGAAGACCGCATTCTGGTGGAATACGTTTCCGCCAACCCCACCGGCCTTCTCCACATCGGCCACGCCCGCGGCGCAGCTTTCGGCTCCGCCATGATTAACCTGCTCCGCGCAGCCGGCTACGACGTCCTCGCCGAATACTACATCAACGACGCAGGCAACCAGATCGACCACCTGGCCGAATCCATCAACGCCCGCTACCTGCAGCTCCTGGGCCTTGACGCAGAAATCCCCAAAGACGGCTACCACGGCCAGGACATCATCGACACCGCCAAAGCCATCATCGAAAAAGACGGCAAGAAATACCTGGACATGGACGAAAAAGAAAGACTGGAAATCTTCAAAGAACGGGGCCTCCAGGAAAAACTGGCGGACCTCAAGAAAGACCTCCACAATTTCCACGTAGACTTCGACAACTGGTTCTCTGAACGCTCCCTCTACCCGAATGAAGTAGACGCAGCCCTCAAAGTCCTCAAAGACGAAGACAACATGTACGAAAAGGACGGCGCCCTCTGGCTCCGCACCACCAAAAACGGCGACGACAAAGACCGCGTGGTCATCCGTACCAATGGCGTGCCCACCTACTTCTGCTCCGACATTGCTTATGTAGGAAATAAGATTCGCCGCGGATACAACAAACTCATCGACATCTGGGGCGCCGACCACCACGGCTACATCATCCGTCTGAAGACCGCTATGAAATTCCTGGGCTACAACCCCGACGATTTCGAAATCATGCTCCTCCAGATGGTTACCCTTCTGCGCAACGGCGAACAGGTGAAAATGTCCAAGCGTACCGGTCAGGCCGTCACCCTCCGCGAACTCATGGAAGAAGTCGGCACCGACGCAGCCAGATATTTCTTCTGCGCCCGCACCCTGGACTCCCAGATGGACTTCGACATCGACCTCGCCAAGAAACAGTCCAGCGAAAATCCAGTGTACTACATCCAGTACGCCAACGCCCGCATCCACAGCCTCTTCAACCAGGCCAAAGAAGCCGGCGTGAAATGGGACGCATCCTTTGAAGGCGCAGACTTCACCAAACTCACCGAAGAGTGTGAACTCGATCTCATCAAAAAGATGGAAAACTACCACCAGCTCATCGACGGCGCGGCCAAAGAAAGAGCCCCCCAGCGCATTGCGAAATACGCCTACGAACTGGCAGCCCTCTTCCATCATTTCTATAGAGAATGCCGCATCCTCGGCGTAGACAGCGAGACCACCAAAGCCAGACTCGGCCTCATCACCGCTGTACAGTACGTCCTCGTGCACGCACTCACCATCCTGGGCATTTCCGCTCCGGAAAGAATGTAA
>CAVHZP010000320.1:0-2500 GCA_963640485.1 bacterium
CTGCGTCTTCCCATTTCGTGCCGGCGTGTTCATTGAGGTGCATCATCGGTTCGCGAAGAATTTTGCGAACGATCATCCGCGTCATATGCTGCAGCACCCGTTTGTCTTCGTCGGTGAGACCTTCCATTTTCGCCAGGCCATGGCGAAGCTCTCTTTCCCGGATTTCCTCAGCTTTATCGGAGAGGGACACCATGACGGGGCGAGTGGAAAGGTAAGTGAAACGATCTTCGATGGATTTGATTTCTTCTTCGATGATCCACTGCGCTCTCTCGGCTTCCCCTTCGCGGAAACGGATATTGCTCTCCACGATGTCCTGCAAATCGTCGATGTTATACAGCGTCACGTGGCGGATGGTGCCCACTTCCGGCTCGATGTCGCAGGGCACTGCAATGTCGATGGCTACGAGAGGTTTCGTATTTCTCTTCATCATCAGATTTCGCACGTCCCAAGCCTTCACGATGTACTGGGACGCCCCGGTGGCAGTGATGATGATATCCACATTGTCGGCATGATTCAAAGCGCCCGCAAAAGGCACCGCGCGGCCGCCGATTTTCTTCGCCAGTTCTTCCGCCTTGTCCATATGACGATTCGTGACAATCACTTCTTTAAGGCCTTTACCCTGGAGGTTCTTCACCAGGAGCTCTGCCGCTTCCCCGGCGCCAAAGACCATGGCCGTGCGCTCCTCGAGACCTCCCAGGATTTTCTCTGCCAACTTCACTGCCGCGTAACTCACAGACACGGCGCTATAGGAAATCTGGGTCTCTGTACGCACCCGCTTTCCTGTAGTAATAGCGCGGTGGAAAAGGGTATTCAAAATGGTACGGGTCGCCTTCTCTGCCAACGCCATGGTGTAGGCGGTCTTGATCTGGTTTAAAATCTGGCTTTCGCCGATGACCAGGGAGTCCAGGCCCGATACCACTTCGAACAGGTGGCGAATGCAGGCTTCTCCTTCATAGTAGAAGAAATACTCTTCCTTCGCTTCGCTATTGCCCGACAACGCCAGGAAGAAAGCTTTCAGCGTTTCCTTCGCGCTTTCGTCTTCCAGCACCGCATAGATTTCCGTGCGGTTGCAGGTGGAGAGCACCACCGCTTCGTTGATGCCCTTCTGCTCGTCCAAATGATGGAGCCCGCTCTTCGCGCTTTCCGGCGAAATGGCGAACTGCTCTCTTATATCTACAGAGACTGTTTTATGATTCAGTCCTAATACAACCAATTGCATGACGTACACACTCCTCTGCTTCGTCTACTTTTCCCTCTATCACAAGCCCCATGATCTCCGGGCCAAAGGCGGCGCGCCAGAACGCTTCCCGGGCGTCACTGTCCCCTGTCTCTTGCTTCAGCTCCCGCCGGATTTCGCTCACCCGGTCCAGCCACAGGCCAAAGGCATCGGGGATTTCCTGCTGCAGCCACTCTTTCACATATCGCGCCATCGCCGGCGAGCGGCCGTTGGTGGAAACGGCAATCTCAATGCCACCGGCAGAAAAGGCAGCCGGCATCGAACAATTTCCCAGCGCCGGGAAATCAGCCGCATTGTACAGGAAATGGTCTTCCTGAGCGGCCTTTCGCACTGCTTTCGCCACATCTTCTACCCCCGCGGCGGTAATCACCAGCTGATAGCCCTGAGAATCGCCTTCCTGGAAATAGGAGCGCTCCCAGCGGATTTTCCCTTCTTCCGCTAAAAGCGCGATGGACGCTTCCACTTCCGGCGAAAGCACCGTCACAGCAGCGCCTTCTGCTATTAACTTTTTGATTTTCCTCAAAGCTACATGGCCCCCGCCAATCACCAGGCAGGGCATCCCTTCGGCTTTTATATTAATGGGATACAAGAAAAATCTCCTATATAAAAACTTTTATGCACTTAAACTATAATCCCATGAAAAGGGAATGGCAATGGGAGATCAGGGATAAGGGATAGGGGATAAGGGATAAGGGCGCGCCTTCCGCTATATTCCCCTTCACCGGAGAAAGAAAATAAAAGCAATGGATAAGACTAACGTCAAATGCGTCCTTATCCCTTATCCCCTATCCCTTATCCCTAAAACCTCAAACGATATTGGAAAACCTCTCCACTGCCTTTGCAAATTTCGCGATGGTTTCCTCTGCGTCGCCGTGCTCGATGCCATCGCGGACGCAGTGCTGCAGGTGGCCTTCCAGAATAATCTGTCCCACCTTGTGAAGTGCCGACTTCGCCGCATTCACCTGGGTGATCACGTCCTCGCATGGGACGTCTTCTTCGATCATTCGGTCAATGGCCTGTACCTGGCCTACAATTTTTCGAAGCCTCCGGTGCAGATTCTCCTCATCCATGCACTGTTTCATTTCGTTCACCTAATCCTTATTGTAATTTAATAGGTTCAAGGGTTAAAATGACGCGCATTCTGACCTTTGACTCTTCCCATTTCCCGAGGTAATGCCATTAAGTTAAGGATTGCACTGTTACGTGCTGTCCCGACCGCTTTCTTGCTATGTTTTATTAGCCCTACATGAGTCGCCCCTTGGA
>CAVHZP010000321.1:0-2491 GCA_963640485.1 bacterium
GATACGGCTGGTCCCATAACACCGGAGATGACATCAACCAGGCCGATTTTGTTAATGACCGCACTCATAAACAAAAAGCTGATGGTTGCTACAACCGGAATGGCTGCTTTCTGAACGCCGTCGATCATTTCCTTTTCGCCGGTGTTCATATTAATCTTTGCCAGGATAGCAACAAGAATGGCGCAAACTGTGCCGACGATGAATACAGGGAAACCCATGCAGAAGCCGATGATGAAAATAAGGAAAGGAGCAACGGCTACGCCAAAGCTGGTAGAGGAAGTATTTTTCAGCGTATCATTTACTTCATCCATGACTTCATCAGATACTTTCGGCGGGTTTTTCTTCATTTCAAGCATAAGGCGAATACAGCTAAACAGAATAATGGAAAGCCCTGTGATAGCTCCTACTACATTGATCATGCCAAATCCAACTCCGGCCGTTGCGATGACAGCCACCTGGGTCGGATGGGTAAAGCCGGCGAAGTTTCCGAAATGTCCGGCGTGGGCAGCCAGACCGGCAGTCTTATTAGGATCCATACCTAATTTGGTAGCAACAGGGCCTGTAATAGCCGCTGTAACAACAGGCTGTGTAAAACCGGTCAACGCACCGATACAACCTGCAGCCAGGCTGCCTGCTGCGGTAATGCCGGGAGCGCCGCCCAATTTGCTTCCCCAGGAAATGATTTTATTGATGATAATCTTCAAGAATCCGGAACTTTCCAGAATGCCAACGAACATGAGAACGCCGGTAATATCTGCGATAACCGGGTTGAGGCCGTTCTTGATAAGTCCAATTAATGTAACTTCCGCTTTTCCGGATACCGGAAATCCAGCCGCTAAAGCAGCAATTGTAGAACCGATAATAGCGGTCAAATATAATGGCGTCTTGCCAACAATCATCAGGATGAGTGTGATACCCATCAAAGCCTGTGCAATTTCCATAATGATCTCCCTTATCCTTTGCTTAAACTCCCATTTTTTAAACAAAAGCACCCCGGATATCTATTATGCTAATGGTAAGCACCTCCCCAATTACGCATGCCAAAAAGCGAAGGCACTACTGAAATGCCTCAGTAGCGCCTTCGCTCATTGCCTGAATTATTGCGTTTAGTATATACCTGATTCTTCTTTTTGTAAATAGTGTATTTTATATCTGAAATCATAGCAGGAAATCATAGAGATTCACGTGGTTATAGGTATCTTGCGACAAATCGATGGAGTCAGCGGTGATGAGGAGCTTGGGGAATTTGTCGGAAATCAGGGAGAAGGGGTGGATTTCTCTTTTCAACACCTTCTCGTCCATGGCAGAGAGGGCGACTTGGGCGTAGATTTTTTCTTCGCCTTTGGTCGCGATGAAATCGATTTCCAGATCGCCGTATTTCCCCACATAGACCTCATAGCCCCGGCGTTTGTATTCCAGGAAAACCAGATTTTCAATGGCGTGACCCAGGTCGCTTCTTTTATAGCCCAGAAGTCGATTGCGGAGTCCCAGGTCGGAGAGATAATATTTCCCATTGGTGCGGAGCCGCTCTTTTCCGCGAATGTCGTAGCGTTCGCATTGGTAGAGCACGAAGGCGTGGCACATGAGCATCAGGTAGTTGTCCACCGTGTCGGCAGAAATTTTGTGCCCTTGGGACTTGAGCGTATTGGCGATGGCGGAAGCAGAGAGTGTATTTCCGATGTTATCGAAAACGAATTTAGCCACTTTGTAAAAAGCGCCTTCGTTGCGGATTTTTCCCCGGAGTAAAATGTCGCGGCTGAAAATGGAATCGAAGAGGCCGGACATGATGGTTTCCTGCAAGCTGCCGTTCTCCGTCAATGCGACGGCAGGGAAGGACCCCAGGCGAAGGTAATCATTGAAAGCGATTTCCTTTTTTGAAATATCCATGCCGCGGAAATCCATGAATTCTTTAAAAGACAGCGGATAGACTTTGATTTCGACATACCGCCCGGTGATATAGGTGAGGTACTCGCCGGAGAATACGCGGGAGTTGGAGCCGGTGATGTAGATGTCCAAGGGGAAGCTGGTGCGCAGGCTATTGATGATGCGGGGCCAGCAGTCAAGCTCCTGCACTTCATCAATGAAAAGGTAGTGGGGCTTCTCGTCTTTGATCCGTTCGGAAACATAGCGATGGAGCGCTTCGGGATTTCTGAGTGTATCGAATTCAAATTTTTCATAGCTAATGTCGATGATGTGATCGTCAGAGATGCCGTGCTCTTTCAGATACTGGGCAAAGAGGGCGAGCAATGTGGACTTGCCGCAGCGCCGTATGCCGGTGATGATTTTGATGAAGTCCGTGTCTTTGGCGGTGATGAGTTGGTTGAGATAAAATGATCTTTGTATCATGATGAACCTCCTACTTTTCCTATTATAACTCGGAAAAGTTACAAAAACAAAAAGTTTTCCGATTACCAGTCGGAAAACTTTCAAAAACAAGAATTTTTACGACTGCTACTCGGAAAACTTTTTGCCAAATGGTATGCACTTATCC
>CAVHZP010000322.1:0-2472 GCA_963640485.1 bacterium
GGGATAAGGGATAGGGGATAAGGGATAAGGGATAAGGGATAAGGGATAGGGGATAAGGGATAAGGGATAAGGGATAAGGGATAAGGGATAGGGGATAAGGGATAGGGGATAAGGGATAAGGCGCACTTATCGCTGGGCATGCATAGTGATGGTTCCGGCTTTTTCGGGAAACGGTTCCGGGTTCGAGGTTCAGGGTTCAAGTTGTGGTGCGCCGCATCAAATGGGAAAGCGGTGCGAGTTTTTTGAATGTGGGCATGCTGGCGGCTAGGGTGCAATGTTTCGCAAGCCTTACGGGAGTAGACCCTTGGAGAAGGGTCGCCCGATAGGGTCGGATAGAAATGCGCCGAAGGCGTATCCCGCGCAATGGCGGTATTATGCAGAACTATACGAACACATCGTCATACTTTAGGCTATTGCTGAGTATGCACCTACGGCGCATTTCTATCCTCCGCTATCGCGCGCCCCTTCTCCAAGGGGCTACTCCTTGAGGCTAGGGTAACATGATGATTTTAACTGCTGGCATTTAAAGTCCTTAACTTTGCAACATTGCACTCGTGGGTACCCTCTTCAGGGAAGAGGGCTTGGCGCAGCCAACCCCCGCCCTTCGGGCCCTCCCCCTTCCCTGGGAAGGGGGGCACATTGCGGTAAACGCGTCTTATCCCTTATCCCTTATCCCCTATCCCTTATCTCTTGAGCACAATAGAAAACCGCCGCGGGGAGCGGCGGCTGGGGATCAGTTGTCACGGAGGGCGCGTTTCAGGATTTTCCCGGTGGCGTTCTTGGGCAGGGCGTCCATGGGGATGAAGCGGCGGGGGATTTTGTAGGAGGCGATGTTTTCCATCATGTATTTGCGGATTTTATTTTCATCAAATTCGTAGCCGTCTTTCATGACCACGTAGGCCCACACGACTTGACCGCGGAGGGGGTCGGGGTGGCCGACGACGGCGCATTCGCCGACGCCTTCGATTTCATAGATGCAGTCTTCCACTTCGCCGGGGTAAATGTTTTCGCCATTGACGATGATGAGGTCTTTCAGGCGGTCGACGATGTAGATGTAGCGGTCTTCGTCCATGTAGGCGAGATCGCCGGTGCGGAGCCAGCCGTCTTCGGTGAGGACTTTCTTCGTTTCCTCCGGCTTCTTCCAGTAGCCTTTCATCACGTTGTCGCCGCGGACGAGGAGTTCACCCACGGTGCCGGGGACGTAGGGGCCTGCTATTTCCGTGGCAATCTTCGCTTCCACGCCGGGGATGGCGGGGCCGCTGGTGAGGTATTTCGGTTTCGCGGTGGGGAGGACGCAGACCACCGGTGAGGCTTCGGTGAGGCCGTAGCCTTCCTGCACCGGGTGTTTGTAGCGGAGGAAGAAGGCCTGGGACACGGGCTGGGGGATGGAGGCGCCACCGGAGATGAAGGTGTGGACGGTCTTCATGAGGGACGGTTCGCCTTTGCGGGCGAGGAGGTTGTACATAGGCGGTACCATGATGGCGATGGTGACGCCGTATTTCACGATGGTATTGATGATTTCCGACGGACTTCTGGAGCGCAGGATCACGATGGTGGCGTGGAAATAGAGGCTCGCGTGGACGATGGTGGTCATGCCGTAGCAGTGGAACATGGGGAGTACGCAGAGGACTTTGTCGTCGGATTTGAAGATGATGCGGGCGGAGAATTGCTCCACGTTGCGCACCAGGTTTTTGTGGGAGAGCATGGCGCCTTTGGGGCTGCCGGTGGTGCCGGAGGTGTAGATGAGGGCGCACACGTCGTCTTCTGTGAGGTCTTTGGGGAAATCGGGCGCAGCGGGGTGATTTCCTTCCCGGGCTTTCTTGTCGAGATCCATGATATCGATGGAGGGGATGGAAACGGAGAGGGCGGTGTCAGTGATGAGGAGGGCAGCTTCGGCGTCTTTCAGGATGTAGTCCACTTCGCGGTCCACCAGGGAATTATTGACCGGCACGATGATGGCGCCCAGGCTCACCACGGCCATGAAGGCGTAAACGAATTCGGCGCGGTTCGCCGAGTACAGCGCCGCCCGGTCGCCGGCCTTGAGGCCCATGGAGGAGAGGGCGTTTCGATAGAGGCGGATGGAGTCGGCCAGTTCGCCATATGTCACGTCGGCTTCGCCGGTGAATGCCAGATGCGCAGGGTCCGCGCCTTTCATGATTTCGTGTAAGAACATAATGTACCTCGCTTCAGAAAATAGGAAATATTCGCAAATATCATAATTGACTCGAAAATTATCATATCTATTGTAACAGATGGGAAGAGTGAGCGGTAGGGGCTGGTGGTTTAGTAGTCAGTGATCAGTAGTCAGTAATCAGGACACGGGTCTCGATGCTTTATGCTATTGGGTTAGTAATTACTGACTTACGATGGCGGGAAACGGAAATGCTGTCGTTTAGGGTGATATGAGACTCTGGCCCTACGTGAGTTGCCCCTTGGAGAAGGGGCCGCCCAATAGGGCGGGATGGAATGCGC
>CAVHZP010000323.1:0-2468 GCA_963640485.1 bacterium
GGGCTCTGCGAAAGTTTTTCCTCACTCCTCACTTCAAATCCAACCTCCCCCGCTTCGCGGTCCCCCTCCTTCCGGAGGAAGGAGGTTTGAGAGCGGAAAAAGCCCCGGGCGTTTCCGTCCGGGGCTCTTTCGCTCTCTTATTTACTGTAATTATGTGGCGTCGCCAAATCCTCTAAATGCGAGGTCTGGTTCAGCGTGAAAAGCATATTGAGATCCGCCATATTTTTTTCGCCCACGTAATGGCGAATGGTGGTGACGCTGGCATTGGAAAGCCCCATGTTCCAGGATCTGGCAAGAGGGATATCCAAAAGTCCGCAGATAATGGTGCGGATGGCGGCGCCGTGGCTCACTACCACGTAGGATTTGTTATCGCCCCGCTGCAAAAGTTCTTTGATGAAAGCCATGGTGCGCTCCTGACAATCTAAGAACGATTCCCCATGAGGCAGCCGCAGAGTGTCGGGGTGATGGTACATTTCATCCATCATGCCCGGCCACAGGGTATCGATTTCCCCGAAGCTCTTTCCTTCCCAGTCGCCAAAGCACAGCTCCTGCAGCGCCGGCGTGGTTTCCAGCGGCAGGTCATGGGATTTCGCAATGCCTTCAGCAGTAACTTTTGCCCTCTGGAGCGGCGAGGAAATCACGCCATCCAAGGGAATTTCCTTGAAATGGGCCGCCGTTTTTTCCGCCTGGGCGAGTCCCATTTCTGACAATGCCACATCGGTAGAGCCCTGGTAGCGGCCCGATTTATTCCATTCCGTTTCTCCATGACGGACGAGGTACAGTGTGATCATAGTGGACCATCCTTTGTGAATACTGCGCGCAAAGCGGCGAGAAGCTGCTCATTCTCCTCTGCCGGCCGCACAGCGACGCGGAAATAGGAGTCATCGAGGCCTTCGTAATTCCCGCATTGGCGAATGAAGATGTGATACGGAAATAGGGCTTCCTGCAAATCCTTTGCCGTGGCAAACGTCCCGGTCAAGCGGCACAGGACGAAATTCACGCAGCCCGGCAGGATTTCTATACCGGAAATAGAGGAAATCCCTTCCACCAGTTCCTCCCTCCGCACCTTGCTGAAAGCCACCGTTTCTTCCTGGTACGCCGTATCTTTCAAAGCCGCGGTCATGTAGAGCTGGGCGAGGCCATTCACATTCCAGGGAATCAGCGTGGATTTCAACGCTTTCGCCAGCGCCGGCGCCATGAAAGCGCAACCAATGCGCAGCCCCGGCACCGCATAAAATTTCGTCAAAGACATCACCGCCGCACCATGGGTGGATGTCACCAATCGATCCCGATAGGACCGCCCCTCCGGCGCGAAATCGATGAAAGACTCATCGATAATGACGAAGGCATCCTTCTCCTCTGCCATAGCCATGACCGCGGAGAAATCCGCTTCCGAAAGAAGCTGGCCGTCAGGATTGTTCGGATGCCCCAGATACAAGAGAGAGTGAGCCGTCATTTTCCGGCGGATTTCTTCCAGCGGTAGACGGAAGCCCTCCTCTTTCCGCAAGAGAAAACTTTCGACGGGACAGCCCGCTGCTTCTGCCGAGAGCCGATACTCACTGAAAGACGGCGCCGGCACCAGAACCTTTACAGGCTTTAAGAGAGAAAGAAGCTTGTACATCAGCTCCGTCGCCCCATTTCCCAGAACGATGGTATCACCGGGGACGCTGTAACGAGTGGAAATCGCGGAAACCAGCGCGCGGCACTCCACATCCGGATACCGCAGCGTTTCCCGCTCCCAGGAATGCAAAAGGGCTTCCCTGCCCAAAGGTGAAAGCCCCAGTGGATTGATATTGATGGAAAAATCCAAGACCTTTTCCTGTTCCGCCGCGGAAAGTCCGAATACATCGCCCCCATGACGGGCAGATTTTTCTGTCATGCTATCACACCTTTTTTTGAGAAATAGAATTAAAAAGCCATTCTTTATTCCCTTTCTCTGAAAGGCATAGCCGCTAAGTTGAAACTTCACTTAAAAGCGTTGCCCCTTGGAGAAGGGGCCGCCCAATAGGGCGGGATGGAATGCGCCGTAGGCGCATAATGAGCAGTAGCCGAAAGCAGGCTTGCTGACATAGCAGCACCCCTGCACTGTCATCCTGAGCGAAACCGAAGGATCTATCATCGATAGCCCTAAGCATACCAACTGTCACCACTCTTCCGCGTGAGCCCCTTTCGCTTCGTGAGAAACCTTTTATCTAAAGTTTCTCTGCTTCCCGCTATGGCTGTCGGATCCTTCGACTACGCTCAGGATGACCGGCAAGAAGAACAGTAGTGGCTTGTAAGCATACTTTGGGCACCGCAAGAAGACGGTTCGCAGCAAGCCAACCCCCGCCCTTCGGGCCCTCCCCCTTCCAAAGGAAGGGGGGAGTTAGAGGGGATCAGTCCTCCTTCCAGAGGAAGGAGGTTATAATAAGGAATTACACCCGTTCTATCTGCATCCCCCGATTGGTGAGGCTCACTAGGTCCAGGAA
>CAVHZP010000324.1:0-2458 GCA_963640485.1 bacterium
CCTTATCCCTTATCCCTTATCCCTTATCCCTTATCCCTTATCCCTTATCCCTTGTCCCTTATCCCCTATCCCTTATCCCTTATCCCCTATCCCTTATCCCTTGTCCCCTGTTCCCTGTCCCCTATCCCTTGTCCCCTATCCCTTGTCCCTTATCCCTTGTCCCCCGCTCATGATATAATAAAAAGAAAACCCACAAACTTGATTTCCACAGAAAGGACTCCCCTATGATCCATATCAGTAACAAGACCGCGGTCATCCTGGCCGCCTTCACTGCGGTGTCTGCGCCGCTCATGATGGCAGGCTGCGGGCAGGAAGCGCCGAAGGGCGACGCTTTGACCGATGAGAATGGCCGCACCTACCACCTGGTGAAAAACGAGGACGGCACCGAGACGGCGAAGTATGACAATGGCGACGAAGTGACCTTCCGCCGCGATGAGAATGACAATCTGAATTACGTATCCGGCATGTCGTCGCTCTTGCCGATGATGATGATGAGCTATTTCCTCTTCCACGGCATGGGCGGCTACCGGGGCACTTATGACCGGGCCACCGGCAATGTACTGAACAACAACAAGCCCGCTTACACACAGACCCAGCAGACCGGAAACGCGGCGAATACCACCACCAACAAGTCCACGGTGCAGCAGGGCAGCACAAGTGCTAACAAATCCACCGTCACCGCCCCGGCCGGCGGGAAGACGGGCTTCGGCTCCGCCGGCGTGAGAAGCGGAGGTGCGTCCTGATGGAAAAGACGTACATGGACGAGTTGGACAGAAATATATTTCCCTACGTGGAGTACCCGGGCTATCCCTATCGCTATCCCACCCACCTGCCCCTGGTGATCGAGCGGAAGCAGGCGGAGAAACTCCGCGAAGTGAGCAGCGCCCTCTTCCGCATTTTCGCAAAAGCCGCCAAGCGGTTCCAGGAGTGCGGCGACGAATTTTTCGAGGAAATGGAAATCCCTGAAAAAATGCGCCAGTACCTGCGCTTGGGCAATGTGATGAAAGATCTCCCCACCTGGCTCTCCCGATTCGACTACGTGGTAGACGCGAAAACCGGGCGGCTGCAGATGGTGGAAATCAATGCGGACACCCCCTGCGCCGAAATCGAAGCCTACTACGCCAACGGCGTGGCGGCGAAATATTTCTTCAAAGAAGACCCCAACGCCTACGAATGGGACAAGCTGCGCCGCTGGATGAAAGATATATTTCTGCGGTCCGTAGGAAATAAAAGTCACGCGGAGCTTGTAGAGCACCCGGTTCTTTTCAGCTGCTTTGACGACTACACCGAGGACCTGGGTACCACGAATTTCCTCATGAACGCCATGAAAGACGCTGTGGATCCCTCCATGCGGGACACCATCGTCTTCGAATCCTTTTACAATCTGGCGGTCATGGAAGACGGCAGCCTCGCCCTTCCCGACGGCCGCACGGTATCCTTCCTCTACCGCATGCACCCCATGGAAATCCTCATCGAAGAAACCGCCGACCAGGACGGCTCCTCTTTGGGCGAGCTCCTCATGGAAGGCTACAAGGCCGGAAAATTCAAAATGATGAACCCGCCGGAATCTCTGATCATGCAATCCAAAGGATTCCAGGCCCTCGTCTACGCGCTCATGGAGCGCAGCCCCAATTTCTTTAGCGAAAGCGAAAAGGAAACCATCCGGACCTATCTCCCCGAAAGCTATTTCCAGCGGGACTTCTCCTTAGGCGATATGCCTGAGGACTCCGAGTGGATTAGGAAACCCATCTGGGGCCGCGAAGGCCGGGGCATCGAAATCATCAACGGCCGGGGCGAGCGGATTTACAAAAAGAAAATCGACGAAGACGACTACGTGGTGGCCCGGGATAGCGATTCGAACCTGGTGCAGCGCTGCGTGCCTCAGCAGAAAATCATTTCCAAAACCGACGTGGGCATCATGGAAGGCTACGTCACCCTCTCCTGCTTCATGCTCGGCGACACCCCATCGGCCCTCTACGGCCGCTTCAGTGATGAACGCATCGCCGGGAATGAAGCTTACTGGATCCCGGTGGTCTATTGATTCGTAGTCGGTAGCCGGTGGTCGGTGGTCGGTGGTCGGTCCGCATTTCTCGCTGATGCATACAGAGAGATTTTACCGCTATCGTTTTCGTAGTCGGTGGTTAGGATGCAACTCTTGTCAGAGAAATATAGCCATTAAACAAAGAGCGTCCCTTGATGAACGGGTAGCAAAAGAAATTTTGTTACCCGTTCACCAAGGGACGCTCTTTGTGTTATCCATGAGACGTTTTCCTAAACCGTATATCGCTCCATCTCCCACTATCAGCTCCCGGTGACACGATAAGGAAGCAGACAATCGCGCCCTGACTACCGACTACTGATTACCGACTACAAAACCGATAGCAGAAAGCCCCCCTTATCCCCTATCCCCTATCCCCTATCCCTTATCCCTTATCCCTTATCCCCTATCCCTTATCCC
>CAVHZP010000325.1:0-2430 GCA_963640485.1 bacterium
ATCACGGCCAGCGCCGTGCACATCCCGGCCAATACGACAGCATTCGTATCGCCCGCTTTGAATTGGTTCATAAAATCTCCTTTTATTAAATCGAGTTTGACGGTAGTGGTTTAGGGATAAGGGATAGGGGATAAGGGATAAGGTCGCGTCTGACTGCTTAGTCAAACACGATGCCCTCTTCTCGGAAGAGACGCCCGTAAGGGTGGAGGATACCGTTGAGGAGGCAGTGTGATGAAATGCTCTCCACATAGTAGTTCGTTGCTGTATCTCCCGCTAAGCCCATAAAGGTTATACGGTCAGCGGAAAACGGTAGTGGGAAAGCAGCCAATCGCGCGCCTTATCCCTTATCCCTTATCCCTTATCCCTTATCCCTTATCCCCTATCCCTCATCCCTCACCTCATTCCATCTCCCCTGCAATCTCCTCCGCCACTTTCTCCTCGATGAGTTCCCCCATCCAGATTTCTTCGGCAGCGATGGCCTGCATCACCAGCATGTACATGCCGTTTGCCTTCTCCCCTTTTGCGTCGGCGAGAAGTTTCGTTTCCTTTGGATTGTAAATGATATCGATTACCTTAGGGAAGCGGGCCGTGAAGTCTGCGGACACCGGGGACACACCGGTCTTGGGGTGCATGCCCACCGGCGTGGCGTTCACCAGGAGGTAGCCGCCATCGGAGGCTTCGAGCTCTTCGTAGGAAATGATTTTCCCGTTTCTTTCTTTCGTGAAGGCCAGGAAATCAGCGTCCACATCCGCCGGATGGCGGGAAGCGATAGCGATTTCCTTTGCCCCCTCGTCATAGAGGCACTGAATGATCGCCCGCGATGCGCCGCCATGCCCCAGGACCACCGCCTTTTCCCCTGCCACCTGCGCGTGGATTTTATGCACCGTCCGCTGAAAGCCGATGTAGTCGGTGTTGAATCCTTTGAGCTTGCCGCCCACCTTGGCGATGGTATTCACCGCGCCAATGGTCGCCGCCTCCCGAGACACTTCGTCCAGAAAGGGAATCACGTCCAGTTTATACGGAATCGTTACATTCAATCCATCATACGCTGCCAGCACCTCAGGGAGCCGCTTTTCGAAATCCGCCTTGGGGATCTCGATGAGTTCATAGGTGCTGTCCTTTTTTATTTTCTGAAATAATTTTTCATGAATCACAGGCGATACACTGTGCCCAAGCACCTCGCCGATCAAGCCAAGTTTCATATGTTCTCCTTTTGGCGCTAGTGCATACATGGTGGCCTCGCTGCTAGCTGCTAGCTACTGGCTTCTAGCCGGCTAGTGTGACAAGCTCGTCAATAGCGCTATATGTACATAGCTTACGCAATTAGCGGTTTGCAAAAGATCTGCTGCTTCCGTTCACGCGGAACGCACTTTGCTCTCGCCGCCATGTTCCTCTAGCCGGCTAGCAGCTAGCAGCCAGCAGCTAGAAGCTTCACCGCCATGTTCGCATCAGCGGCATCCGCACCAACAGCTTCGCCTACCGCTTAACCGAAGGGTAATTCCCCAAAATCTTGAAATACGTACACATCGACGCCAGGCCGTGGAGGGTCTGTGCGTTGGAGGGGTCGTTGATTTTCCCCATCACGTCGATATGGAAGAAATACTCAAAAGGCCGGCCCTCCATGGGTCGGGACTCCAGGTGAGTCATATTCATGCCGCCGTAGAAGAAATAGCCCAGCACATGGTACAGCGCGCCGGGTTCGTGCTTCACCGACACCACCAGAGTGATCTTGTCGGACGCTTCGGTGATTTCCATCTTCGGCCCGATGATGAAGAAGCGGGTGTAATTGCTGGCGTTGAAGAAAATATTTTCCGCCAATACCTCCAGCCCGTAGAGCCGCGCGGCACTGCGGCTGGCCACGGCGGCCTGGTTCTTCTTGCCGTCCTCTGCCACCCGCTCCGCGCTTCGAGACGTAGAGAAATAGGGCTCCAGTGTCCAGTCGCGATGCTCATTGAAGAACGGCCGGCACTGCGCGAAGCCCTGGGGATGCGAGTACACCGTGTCGATGTCCGCAATCGTCGCCCCCGGCACGCCTAAGAGATTGTGCTCGATCTTCACCATCTGCTCGCCCACCACGGCGCAATCATATTTCTGAATCAGATCATAGACCTCCGTGATGCCGCCGGTGGAGGAGTTCTCGATAGGCATCACACCATAGTCGATTTCCCCGCTCTTCACCGCTTTCACCACGTCTTCGAAAAGAGGGAAATAAGACTCCTCCCTCTCCCGGCTTCCAAACTGCTGCTCCATGGCTTCGTAGGTGTAAGAACCCTTCGCGCCATAGCATCCTACTCTTAATTTCTTCTCGGTCATATGTTTCTCCTTCTACAGAAAAAGGCAGATTCATGGAATCTGCTTTTCTTCTACTTCTATTCTATTATACAACAAATTTAGAAATCAGGAATGAAGGATTATAGTAACCGGTGGCTG
>CAVHZP010000326.1:0-2410 GCA_963640485.1 bacterium
TGTCCACACAGCGGAAAACGCGCCTTATCCCTTATCCCCTATCCCTTATCCCTAGCGTTAATCACGCTTTGCCCCCCTTATCCCTTTCCCGCCCCTAGACGCATATATTACAATAGTAAGTACAACCATTTCGTAGCATGGTAGAAAAGGAGACACACATGGACAGCAATCATAACTTTAGTCGCCACGTGGTGGCAGTGGTCGGTCTGGGCCTCATGGGAGGTTCGTTTGCGAAGCGTCTGAAGGAGATCGGATGCCGGGTCATTGGAGTGAACCGCACGCGGCGCGTGGCGGAGGAGGCGCTTTCGATGGGGATCGTGGATTCCATTTCCGAAAGCGATTTGCAGGAGGCGGACATTGTTATTTTCTGTACGCCGGAGAAGGGGACCCTCGCATTTCTCAGAAATCAGATTTCCTTACTAAAGAAGGACGCCATTCTGACGGACATCGCCGGCGTGAAGAATGATTTCCCGCAGCAAGTGGCGGCGCTTTTGCCGGAAGGGATGGATTTTATTTCCGGGCACCCCATGTGCGGCCGGGAAGGCGCGGGGCTGGCGCAGGCGGACGGAGAGATTTTCCGCGGGGCGAATTACGTGGTGATTCCCCGGGAAGGAAATGATCCCGCCCACGTGGCGCTGATCAAGGACATGGCGCGGGCCTTGGGCTGCGCGCACACGCCGGAGGTGGACGAGACGACCCACGACCGGGCCATCGCGTACACCAGCGACCTCACCCATGTGATCGCGACAGCCCTCATTCACAGCGAGTCGTACAATGAGGATACGAAATATTTCATGGGCGGGTCCTTCCGCGACGCCACGCGGGTGGCGGATATCAATGGCGACCTGTGGGCCATGCTTTTCATGCAGAACCGGGAGAAGCTTTTGGACGAAATCGACGGATTCACCGCGTCGCTTGCATCGCTGCGGGCGGCCATCGAGGCGAAGGATACCGGGGAAATCAAAACATTTTTGAACGAAGCGGCGAGACGCAGAAGGGAGCTTATGAATGAAGACCGTTAATGTAGACTTGGGCAAGGATTCGTACCGCATCGAAATCGAGCGGGGGCTTTTGGACCATGTGGGCGAGAAATTGAAAGCCCTCACCAAAGCGGAGAAAATCGCCGTCATCACCGACCACAACGTGCGCCGGCTCTACGGCGAGAAGATTCGCCGGGTGCTGAAAGAGGCGGGCTTTGACGTGAAGGTTATCGCCATTCCCGCCGGCGAGAGCAGCAAAAACCTCCGCGTCCTCGGCGACGTGCTGGAGGCGCTGGCGGGCTTCGACATGTCCAGGAGCGACGCGGTGGTCACCTTCTCCGGCGGCGTGCCGGGGGACCTGGGCGGCTTCGCGGCCGCGTCCTACATGCGGGGCATTCCGTTTTTCCAGATCCCCACCACCATTCTGGCGCAGATTGACAGCTCCGTAGGCGGCAAAGTGGCGGTGGATCTGCCGGCGGGGAAAAACCTGGCCGGCGCCTTCTACCAGCCCAAAGGCGTCTTCATCGACCCTGACCTTTTGCATACGCTCCCGACCCGCTACATCCATGACGGCCTGGCGGAAGCGGTGAAATATGGTTGCATCGGCGACCGCGAACTCTTCGAACTTTTCGAAGAACTTCAGAGCGAAGAGGACCTGGAAGAGAAGATGGAAGAAATCATCCTCCGCAGTGTTCTTCAGAAAGTGAAATTTGTAGAAGAGGACCAGTTCGACAACGGCAGCCGCCAGATGCTGAACTTCGGCCACACCATCGGCCACGCCATCGAGCGCTATTTCCACTACAACACCTACACCCACGGCGAAGCCGTAGCCATCGGCATGAGCCTTTTGACCGCCCGGACCGAGAAACTGGGCATCACCGAAGCCGGCAGCACTGAAAGACTCTTGGCGGTCTTAAAGAAACTCTCCCTCCCCACCTCCATCGGCGTGGCCGCTGAAGAATTGATTCCTCACATCCTCCACGACAAGAAGAGAAGAGGCAAGGAAATCACCCTGGTCACCATGGACACCATCGGCAAAGCATCGCTGGCGAAAGTGGCGACGGATCGACTGGGGGAATACGTAGTCGTTTAATTGAGAGTGGAGTGTGGAGAGTGAAGAGTGGAGTTGCGGTGCGCCGCGTCAAATTGGAAAGCGGCGCGGAGTTTTTGAAAGCCAGCACAAGTGTCTGCGAATTTTAATGCTATCGGTTAATGCTCTATGTTACGCAAGCCCTACATGCGTAGCCCCTTGGAGAAGGGGCGCGCGATAGCGGGGGATGGAGTGGCTCGTTAGAGACACATCTGCACTGGTGATATCATGCAAAGTTTTTGGCGAATCTGAGCCTGGTTTCCGCTAATGCTGAGTATGCGCCTTTGGCGCATTCCATCCCGCCCTATTGGGCGGCCCCTTCTCCAAGGGGCGACTCATG
>CAVHZP010000327.1:0-2403 GCA_963640485.1 bacterium
ATGTACCGGGCGCACTCGTGGAACGTACCGGTGGTGATGGGCGCGCCGAAGGGCTGGTCCCATTGGTAATCCCGGAAATGTTGGAGCAGCTCTCTTCCTTGCTCCGAAAGCCCCAGCGCTTCGGCCGGTTCTTCTTCCGTGGGATCAAAGCCCGCGGCGAAGAGAAGCTCTACCACCACCGCGAAGGCGCAGACCTTCGGATTCCGGTGGCGCGAGGAGAGAGCGCCGCAGCCCAGGACCTGATAGGCGGAAGAGTCTGCTTCGCCCACAGGAAACAGAGAGAGCAAAATCTCGATCACATAGTACCAAGCGTTCAAGTCCTCGAAGGAAAGTTTCAGCGTGTCCACCAAAGGCTCGCCTTCGTACTGGCTCATGCGCCCGTAGTCCGATGACAAGGACGCGGAGAAGCGAAGGTGCGAGAGCGGGAGCAGCGCCCCGGTACCATAGCGCTTCATCGCCGCCGGGGAGACGGAGAAGTGAAAGAGTCCCATTTCTTTGGTGAAGAGGGAGAGCAATCGTCCGCCCCCCGCCCCCTTCGAACCGCGGAGCACGATGCCTTCTAAATTTACGATTCCGCCTTTCATACATCTCTCCTTTGCACGCTGTCGGTTTTGGTAATCGGTGGTCGGTAGTCGGTGGTCAGGGGTTGGAGGCAGTTAGCAATCATCACGTCAGTAAGAGCTGGCGTTGGGGTGGTCAGTGATCGGTAGTCAGTAGTCAGGACGCGTTTAACGTTAATCCCAAATGTATCCTGACTACTGATTACTAAATCGATAGCGGCTGCATCGGGAATGACTCAGCCGCCAGCCGCGTCCTGACCACTGACTACTGATTACTAACCCCCAGCACACAAAGCGCTAAATCCTCTCCGCCCTCACCCGCACGATGCGGAAGCCGGAGACCCGGAGGACTGTGAATTTCCATCCGGCAAATTCCAGCTCGTCTCCTGCCTTGGGGACGCGCTCGAGGCGTGAGAAGACGAAGCCGGCGATGGTGGCGTTGGCATTTTCATCACCCAGGTCGATTTGCAGCCGGTCCGACACATCTTCCAGGATGACGGTGCCGTCAAATTCATAAGTGCCATCTTTCTGGCGCACGATTTCATAGGGCACATTGTCCGTTTCTTGCGGGATCTCACCCATGAGTTCTTCCACCAGGTCTTCCAGTGTCACCAGGCCGGAGGTGCAGCCGTACTCATCCACCACCACTGCCAGATAGACGCGGCGATTCTTCATGAGCTGCAGGAGCGACGGCGTCGGCATGACTTCCGGCACTGTCAGCACTTCCCGCAGGATCTGCTTCACGCTTTTATTTCCCAGGAGGCAGCTCTCCATGAGGTCCTTCACCTGGATAAAACCAATGACCTGGTCCTTATCCTCCACCACCACGGGATAGCGGCTGTGGCGGGTCTTGGAAATAGTCTTGCACATGGTTTCCACATCGTCGCCAAAGTCCAGGACCGTCATCATATTTCTGGGAATCATCACGTCCCGCGCCAGGAGGTCAAAAAAGTCGAAGGCGTTTTTGATGAGTGTATTTTCCAACGCGCTGAGGCGGCCGCTGCGATGGCTTTCCTCTACAATGCAACGGATCTCATCTTCGGTGTACGTGAAATTCACTTCATTGACGAAGGGGATTTTCATGCGGGCGAAAAGTTTTCGCGTCACGAAAAGGCCCAGCTCCACCAGGAAACGATAAAGCCGACGGTTCCAGGAAATCACCCAGGTGTGAGACGCCAGGACCTGCAAAGGAAATGCCAGCGCCTTCGCCGCCGGGATGAGGATGGTGCCGATCCAGTAGAGCATCACCAGAAGGAGCGCCAGGAACGCCACCAAGAGGTAGCGCAGCCAGTCCCAGTCTGCCGGAAGGGCCAGCAGGAGCAGTTCCGACACATGGCCGCCGATTTCCCAGATGGAAATCCCCCAGAGGGCACTGGAAATCACAAAGGAGAGCTGGGTGCCGCTGATGATCTGCGACGTCCGCTGGTAATGAGGCGCCACCTTCGCAATGATGGCCGGGTCTTCACAATCATTGTCCTCGATGTACTTCTTCCGCATACGGGCGAAAGAAAAATTCACCATGGTGTTTTTGTAATTTAAAAAAGATACCACGCATATGACCACGAGCCATATGGCGATCCAATGTATATGGGATTCGATAAGACATTCCTCCTTGATGATGCAAGATTACGGTTTAGGTTTAGTAATCAGTAATCGGTAGTCAGTAGTCAGGGCGCATTTGACACTCTCGCTCACTTTGTACGAATACCGCTATCGTTTTCAATGCAAGTGTCTTTGCAGCCAGATACGCCCTGATCACTGATTACTAATCACTAATTACTAAACCGATAGCGTCCTCCCCCACTTACTATTTATGTTCCTTATATCCCAATTCTCTCAGGAT
>CAVHZP010000328.1:0-2371 GCA_963640485.1 bacterium
TATCCCTAAAGCAAAAAACACCGCGAGCACAAACTCACGGTGTTTTCTTATTTCCTTAGAATGAAATTACATCATTCCGCCCTGTGGCATCGGAGGCATAGCCGGTTTTTCTTCCGGAATTTCGCCAACGATAGCTTCGGTGGTGAGGACGAGGGCAGCGATGGAAGCAGCGTTCTGGAGAGCGCTTCTGGTCACCTTCGCCGGATCTACGATGCCGGCAGCCATCATGTCTTCGTATTTATCTTCTGCAGCGTTGTAGCCGATGCCCTGGCCTGCTTCTTTGACCTTTTCAGCTACGATAGCGCCTTCGAGGCCTGCGTTGTCAGCGATCTGACGAACCGGTGCTTCGATAGCGTGGCGAACCAGGTTCACGCCGGTCTTTACGTCGCCTTCGGCTTCGATGGAGTCCAGGCTTGCCTGCACGTCGAGGAGGGTGGTGCCGCCGCCGGCTACGATACCTTCTTCTACTGCTGCACGGGTAGCGTTCAGAGCGTCTTCGATGCGCAGTCTCTTATCTTTCATTTCTACTTCGGTAGCAGCGCCGACTTCGATGACTGCGATGCCGCCGGACAGCTTAGCCAGACGTTCCTGCAGTTTTTCTTTGTCGAACTGGGAAGTGGATTCTTTGTACTGTTCACGAATCTGAGCTACGCGAGCTTTGATTTCGTCTTTGTTTCCGTCGCCGCCAACGATGGTGGTGTTGTCTTTGGTGATGCGGATCTGATGAGCGGTGCCCAGATCAGCCAGGTTTGCGCTGTTCAGGTTGCGGCCCATTTCTTCAGAAATCACCTGGCCGCCGGTGAGGATAGCGATATCCTGCAGCATAGCCTTGCGGCGATCGCCGAAGCCCGGTGCTTTGACAGCAGCGCATTTCAGTGTGCCACGGAGTCTGTTCACTACGAGGGTAGCCAGTGCTTCGCCTTCTACGTCTTCAGCGATGATGACCAGCTCTTTGCCGCTTCTAGCGACCTGTTCCAGCAGCTGGAGCATATCCTGGAGCATGTTGATTTTCTTGTCAGTGATGAGGATCAGCGGATTGTCGATGACACATTCCATTTTGTCCGGATCGGTCACCATGTATGGGGAGAGGTAGCCGCGGTCAAACTGCATGCCTTCTACCACCTTCAGGCTGGTGCCCATGGTCTTGGAGTCTTCGACAGTGATGACGCCGTCGTTGCCTACTTTTTCCATAGCGTCAGCGATGAGGCCACCGATGGTCTTGTCAGCAGAGGAGATAGAAGCGACCTGAGCGATAGCTTCTTTGGTCTGTACCGGTACTGCTTTTTTCTTGATTTCTTCTACGAGGACAGCTACGGCCTGTTCGATGCCCTTCTTCAGGACCATCGGATTGGCACCGGCAGCTACGTTTCTCATGCCTTCGTGAATCATGGACTGCGCCAGGAGGGTTGCGGTGGTGGTGCCATCGCCTGCTACGTCATTGGTCTTGGTAGCGACTTCCTTCACCAGCTGAGCGCCCATGTTTTCGAATGGATCTTTCAGCTCGATTTCACGAGCGATGGAAACGCCGTCATTGACGATGTTCGGAGCGCCGAATCTCTTGTCCAGCACTACGTTGCGGCCTTTCGGTCCCAGGGTAATTTTTACTGCATTAGCCAGCTGATCTACACCTTTCAGAAGGGCAGCGCGAGCTTCTTCGTTATAAAGAACTTTCTTTGCCATTTATGTCACTCCTATGTTGGTATGTTATGAAATATGTGTGCTGTAGTAGTCAGTAATCAGTGGTCAGTAGTCAGGAGGTGATTTCCACAGTGCAATCTCCTTCCTTTGGAAGGAGGGCGATGGCCTTGGCCGGGAGGTTGGCTTATAAAAGCTGCTGCCTCACCCAACCCCCGCCCTTCGGGCCCTCCCCCTTCCGGAGGAAGGGGGTCGAAAAGCGGAAAACGCGCCCTGATCACTGATTACTAATTACTGATTACTAACCACTAACCTCTACCGTTAAAATTACAGAATCCCCAGTACATCTCTTTCAGAGAGAAGCAGGAATTTCTGGCCGTTTTCTTCGATATCCACGCCGGAATATTTAGCGAAGAGCACGCGGTCGCCTACTTTCACTTCGAAAGGAACGCGGGTACCATCATCGAGCATCTTGCCGGAGCCGATAGCGATGACTTCGCCTTTCTGGGATTTCTTCTGTGCTGTATCTGGGAGCAGGATGCCGCCCTTGGTCTGTGTTTCTTCGGTATCTACTTTAATAAGAACGCGATCTGCTAATGGTTTTAACATTTCTATTCCTCCTTTGAACTATTAGCACTCACTCATATCGAGTGCTAACTTACTTTTATATAATACATAAGTCGAAGGGGAAATGCAAGGGGATTTGTGGATTTTTTTAATTTGATTTTAGTTTGGC
>CAVHZP010000329.1:0-2356 GCA_963640485.1 bacterium
CGGGAAATTCCTCCTCGTCTTGCACCATTGGGCTGGCCAGAAATTCAGATGGCGATTTAATCAGTGTTTCCCTAGCGGTCGGTAGTCAGTAGCGCAAAATTTCATGCAATAAAAAATCGCAGAGAATGTTCTCTGCGATTTTTTATTGGTGACCCAGGAGAGATTCGAACTCACGACCCACCGCTTAGAAGGCGGTTGCTCTATCCAACTGAGCTACTGAGCCATATGGTCGGGGCAGCCGGACTCGAACTGGCGACCCCCTGCTCCCAAAGCAGGTGCGCTACCAACTGCGCTATGCCCCGTGACGCTTAAATATTATATCTCATAAAATGGTGGGCGTCAAGAATATTTTTAGCATGGTAGTCAGTAGTCGGGATGCGCGTGCCTGCTGCCTCACTACCGTGAATCGTTCACCGTATAACCGGTATCCGATCCATCTCCTGCTACCGTAAACCAGAACGGTAAACGGCTCACGGTAGTGGCGAAGCTGGTAAGTGCGGCCTGATCACTGATCACTAATTACTGATTACTACCCCCCACGTTTTTTCACACCTTCTTATGCCCCACGTCTTCTGCTTTGACGATGCCGAGATGGATGCAGCCTATGATCCAGGCCACGTAGTCATCGATAGGGACGGGGACGGTGCGCATGCCTTTGGGGATGAGGCGGGAGAGGCCTTTCGCCGGGTGGTCTTTCCAGTACCAGGCTTCGCCCATTTCGGTGGTGTATTTCTCATTCACCAGCGTGATGGGGAGATGGATTTCCATTTCGCGAAGCAAGGCTTCGGAGCGCTGCTGCATGATCTGGTGGCGGGTGCCATTTCCCATAACGAAGGCGGAGAGATGTCTCCCCGCCAGAATGGTTTTCATTTCTTTTTCGTAGTCCGCAGTGGCTACGATTTTTTTCATTTCCAAAGTGCCGTCGGCAAAGACAAGCGCTACACCGGTCTTGTCTTTGCCGGGGTCAATGGCGCAGAGAAGTTCTTTCATCGTTTCACCACCTGCACGTCAATGATCAGAGGCCCCTGGCTGTAAATGTCTCTGGCCGCTTTGATGATGAGGTCGCAGTCGCCATTGCATTCTTTCACTTTCTGAATCACGGCCACCAGTTCCTGGCCGTCCAGGACGCCGACTTTGCCGGTGATGGGATCGGGGAGGACGCCTTTGCTCTGGGCGTAGAGATTCAGGTCCCGCAGGAAGCGGAGCACTTGCATTTCGTAATTTTTGATTTCTTTGTACTTGTCCAGATTGCCGCGGAAAATGGTGTCGCCTTTGCGGAACAGCAAGAGGTTGTCATGGATGTCAAAGTCCACCACCAGCTGCTCACCGAGGATGAGGTTCTGGGCTGCTACCACACGGACCAGCTTTTTATTTTTCCCATTCACCACTTCTGTCAGGGCTTCGTCGAAATCTTTCTGACTCATGCGCACCATGTTGATGTTGTCGTCGGTGATGTTGAGCCGTTCTTTCAGCATGCCATTGATGTCGGACAGGACGCTCTTCAGCACATTGTCCGCCTGCTCCTCCGACATGGCTTCGTCCACCACCACGCTGGTGAGGACCTGACCGGCCTGGAATACCACCTGACCTTCACGAAGGGCGTAAATGTTTTTGATGAGCTGCTGCTTTTCCTGGTTCAGTACGTCAATATTTCCGGTGAGTTCTTCTCTTATTTTTTCCAGCTCAGCGATGTCTTCCGCCGATTTTTCTACGCCGGCTTTCGCTTCGTCATAGGCATTCTGCACCGTAGCAAGCTCGCTCTCCATGTAGAGCCGCTGGCTTTCCACCTGCTCGAGCTGCTTCGACGTTTCCGCCGACTTCTGGGTCACGTCTTCATACTCTTTGTTCCGGGCTTCCAGCTGAAGTTTTCCTTTTTCCAGTTCCAGGTTTTTGGTGTGAATCTGCTGATTCAGATCCTTCATCTCGTCCTGCAGCTTTGAAAGCCCAAAGAGAGCGACCCGCACATTTTCATTCACCACTGCCAGGACGGCGATGGTGGTAAAGGAAATCATGACGCCGGAAATGATGGTGACGATGATGGACGTGTACTTCGGCCGGAGGCCGAAGAGGGTGAGTCGCTTCTTCCCCACCTTGGAGCCGATGCGGTCCCCCAAAAAGGCAATGAGGCCGCCCATGATGATCAGGATGAGAAATATGAATATGCCGATAAACATTGGAAAGCCTCCTTCGCGTAAGGGATAAGGGATTGGGGATAAGGGATAAGGCGGGGCTGGTGATGCTACCGCCAGTACATACATGTCGCTGCAGCTTCTAGCTCCTAGCTGCTGGCTGCTGGTCGGCTAGCGAAACCTCGCCACTTACTTGTCCGCCTTGCGAATCAACAGACAGCCCACCA
>CAVHZP010000330.1:0-2353 GCA_963640485.1 bacterium
GCGCATTCCATCCCGCCCTATTGGGCGGCCCCTTCTCCAAGGGGCGACTCATGTAAGGCTGATAAAACATAGCAAGAAAGCGGTCGAGACTATCCTTAACCTAGTAGCATTACCCCGCCGAAGGGCGGTGGCTAAGATGGTGCAGCATTTCCTCTCAAGCCCTCTTCTCTGAAGAGGGTGCCCGTAAGGGCGGGTGATGGCCACCGTTAGCGGTCAGAAAAGCATTTCTCGATATCATCAAACGCGGGATGCACTCCGCTTGCAGAGACATGTTTCACTAGCCGGCCAGCAGCCAGCAGCTAGCAGCCAGGAGCTGCATCGACATGTACGCACCAGCGGCATCAGCAATAGCCCCTGACTACTGACCACTGACTACTGATTACTAAATCGATAGCGTAGGCAGCTTCGTGTACGCACCAGCGGCATCAGCGCCAGCCCCTGACTACTGACCACTGACTACCGATTACTAAACCGATAGCGTAGGCAGCTTCGTGTACGCACCAGCGGCATCAGCAATAGCCCGCCTTATCCCTTATCCCCTATCCCTTATCCCTCATCGAGAGATTCGTATTTCAACCCATTACAGGAGGCACCCTTATGGACTATCGTCATCTGAAATATTTCATGGAAGTGGCAGAACAGAAAAGCTTCAGCAAAGCGGCGCGGAACCTGCATATTTCCCAGTCTGCCATCAGCCGCATGATCAAATCCCTGGAAGACGAACTGGGTGTGACCCTCTTCATCCGCAACGCCAAGACCGTAGAGATCACATCGCCCGGCACCATCTTCCTGAACTACGCCAAGCGCTGCCTCTTCGTCTTCGAACACCTGAAATCTGATTTCGAAAACGAATTCAACCTGAAACAAGACACCATCGAGATCGGCCTGCCGCCCATCACCGACGCCCACGTCTTCGCCAAACTCCTGGGCGAATTCAAAAAGAACTATCCTCACATCGCTATCAAACTTTACGAACACGGATCCAAAGTCATCGAGACCTCCGTGCAGGAAGGCATCATCGACGTCGGCATCATCTGCACCATCCCGAACCAGGACTTCGAATCCTTCTTCCTTTCCGAAGACGAAATGTGCGTCGTCATGCCCAAAGGCTATCCCCTGGAAGAACACAAGACCGTGCCCATGAAACTCCTGGCCGACTACCCCCTGGTCCTCTATCGAGACGACTTCAACCTCCACGACGACATCCTCTCCAACTGCCAGAAAATCGGATTCACCCCGAAAATCGTATTTGAAACCAGCCAGAGAGAGCTCATGCTCCAGACCGTAGCCAGCGGCCTCGGCGTCGCCATCCTCCCCTCCCGCCTGTGCCCTTCCAATAGCGAAGACAGCAAAGTCGTCACCCGCGTCATGACCGAACCCCGCATGACCCACCACCTCTACGCCATCTGGAAAAAAGGCCGCTTCCTCTCCCGCGCCGCCCGCCTGTGGATCGAATTCACCAAAGACCACCTGACCCTTCTCGACAACAATAGAAAATTGGAAGACGAAATGAGAAAATAAGATTTCCATGACCTGGAAAGAAAAAATCAAGTGGCGGGACCGGAAATACCTATACCTTATTATATTCGCCCTCTCAGCCATGACCGTCTATCAGCAATGCCTCATCACCGACCTGCAGGAACGGATGATGAACATCGAAGCCTCCCGCTACGACGACCAGCTGAACGATATCCGCTACGAAGCCGAACTCGCCCTCTCGCAGAACGAAGAGCAGCAGAAAGACATCTACCACCTGCAGAAACACAGCGCTGACCACGCCTTCCGCATCATGGAAATGGAGTGGGAAGGGAAATAGGAGTGGAGTGATCAGTAATTAGTAATCAGTAGTCAGGGGACTGGAGGCAGCGGGTACTAGCAACGAATGCGAGAGCTGGTGGTTTAGTAGTCGGTAGTCGGTAATCGGTAGTCGGGACGCGTTTAGCGTTTATCGAAAGCTTTTCCATTTTCCGCTGTTGCTGTTGGATCCTTCGGCTTCGCTCAGGATGACGGCGTGGGGAAAGCGGATGAGGCAGTGGGCGCGCATACCGCCAGCCAAAGTAAAAGCGGATGAGGCATCATGTGTCTCATCCGCTTTTTTGCTGCCATCCGTCATCCTGAGCGAAGCCGAAGGATTCATCATGCTAGCAGGTAAACGCGCCATTGTTACGCAAGCCTTACATGAGTCGCCCCTTGGAGAAGCAGTGCTATTAAGTTAAGCATTTTAAATACCAGCAGTCAGAATCATTATGTTACGCTAGCCTTAAGACGTAGACCCTTGGAGAAGGGTCGCGGCAAAGCCGCCGGATAGAAATACGCCGAAGGCGTATCCCGCGCACTAGCGGTATTATGCAGA
>CAVHZP010000331.1:0-2343 GCA_963640485.1 bacterium
GGGGCGATTAACGCCAGTGGGCATATATAGAGATGCTACGGCGGTCGATTTAGTGGTCGGTGATCAGTAACTAGTAGTCAGGACGCATTTGACGCTATCTTCAACATCTCTATGTATGCAATAGCGTAAATCGCGCCCTGATTACTGACCACTGATCACTGACTACTAAACCGACAGCGTCTACAGCGCATTCAAAACCGCTTCCAAATCCTGCGCCTCTTCCAGTGCGGAGATGCCTGCTGCGGCGAGTAGGATGACGACCGCCATGGAGAGGAGGATCATGAGGAACGCCAGGAGGTATGGCGCGAGGTTAATCACGAAAGATTTCCCGGTGGTGAAGCCGTAGTTCTCACGGATGGCGAGAAGGTCCAGGTAGAATGTCCAGCCCCAGATGATGAAGCCTCCGAGACCGGTCAGCGCCGAGAGGCCCAGGGCTTCCAAGAAAGTGAAGAAGACGCCGAATGCCATAGGCAGCGACGCCGCCAGGAAGCCGGCGGTGATGCCCTTCGCCGTCCCCTGTCCGCCCCAGAGACCGGAAATATAATCGGTCATGGCACTGTGAAGCAAAATGCCGATGCCCATGAAGAACGCCACGCACAAAGTCTGCACCAGAATCCCCGGCCCTTCTTCGAAGGCAGAAATCCCGCACAAGAGCACCACAAAGAGCCAAAGCCACAAGGCTTCCAGAAATTTCTCTCCGCCGGTGACATAGGCCAAAGCTTTTCTCGGTGTGGTGAGAAGAGAAAAGGCAAGATCGAGTAATGAGTTCATAGAGTCTCCTTATGTAAATGGGATAGTGCTGCTACCGCTGGTGCGTACATGTCGGTGAAGCTTCTAGCTGCTGGCTGCTAGCTGCTAGCCAGCTAGAGGAACATTGCGCCGAGAGCAAAGTGCGTCCCGCGTTTTGCTTTCGGCGAGACTGGTGTTATTACCGCTAGTGGCGGCCAACCTCCACCGCCGTGCGGCGGTCCCCCTCCTTCCAGAGGAAGGAGGTTTAAAATGAATGGCCTTCCACAGGAAGGCCCACCTTGTATATACCCCCTTCCTCTGGAAGGGGGAGGGCCCGAAGGGCGGGGGTTGGCGAGCACTATGTACGCACTGGCACAAATCAACGAATCACCGGCGCTGTCCCCTCCGCCAATGCTTTTTTGAAATCCTCCGCCAGGGCCTGGCCCAGGGCTTCTGTGATTTCTTTCGACTCGCCGCGGAGGAGGCCGCGAAGGTTCATGCCGCTGCCGGTGTAGGATTTCACGGGGATCTGTTCCGCTTCGATGCCGCCGCTGGAGGCTGCGTAGGCGAGGGCATCGTAGTAATTGCCCATAGCGTCCACGAGGCCCAGGTCCTGGGCTTGCTTGCCGGTGAGGATGCGGCCGTCTGCGATGGCTCTCACTTTCGCTTCGTCCATATTTCTACCATCCGCCACGGTGCGGACGAACTGGTCGTAAATATCATCCACCATGGTCTGCAGCATGGCTCTCTCCTCTTCAGTCATGGGACGGTACATGGAGAGAATGTCTTTGTGAGCGCCGCTCTTGATCTTGTCGCTCTTCACGCCCACTTTGTCCATGAGCTCTTCGATGTTATTGTACTCCATGTACACGCCGATGCTTCCGGTCATGGTGGCAGGCGATGCGAAAATATAATTTCCTTTGCTGGCGAGCCAGTAGCCGGCGGAGCAGCACATATCACCCATAGAAACCACGATGGGTTTCTTGCTGCTGCGGATTTTATCCATTTCCTCCGCGATTTCCTGGGTGGCGCCGGTGGAGCCGCCGGGGCTATTGATACGAAGGAGAATCGCCTTCGCCGAAGGGTCCAGCCGCGCCGCCTGAAGCTGCCGCATGAGCTCCTCCGATGACGCGCCGGAAGAACCATTCAACACCGACTCCGTCTCCGGCCCGCCATAAATGGCGCCGTCGATGCGAATCACCGCCACATAGCCGCTGTCCTTCTCGCCCATGGCTTTCTCTTTCCAAAGCGAAGACGAAGCCGCCAGCGATGCGATGACCACCAGAAATACAGCGAGGGCGATCATCCATTTCCTTTTTCTTTGTATGTCCATTGGTACCTCCTTTTTCTTTGATTATAGCATAATGCCGCCAGTCTCACATGACGCTGCAGCTCCTAGCTGCTAGCTGCTGGCTGCTAGCCGGCTAGAGGAGCATATCAATGCGCCCAGAGTGCTTCCCGCGTTTAGTGTTTGCGTCGCTCTAAAGATTACCGCTAGTGGAGCGCCACCCCCCCGCCCTTCGGACCCTCCCCCTTCCAGAGTAATGCTGCTAAGTTAAGCATTTTAAATACCAGCAGTCAGAATCATTATGTTACGCTAGCCTCAAGAAGTAG
>CAVHZP010000332.1:0-2325 GCA_963640485.1 bacterium
TTTAAAAATATTTCGCAAAAACTATGACTCTGTGTTATAATAGCGTCAATCCAATGCATAGGTTATCTTTGCAGCGTGTCGTTGGTATTTTTGTAGGATAGGATTTTAGGAAATGACAGCTGCTGTGGTGCTTTTGCAAATGAAAATGTAGAATGGAGGAAAAGTAGAATGGTAGGAAGTAAAAAATGGAAAAAGGTTTTGGCAGTGGGTCTTTGCGGCCTGATGGCTGCCGGTATTTTTGCTGGCTGTGGTTCTGACGGCGGCAAGAGTGAAGGAAAAATGAAGGTTGGGGTAGTGCAGATTGTACAGCACCCGGCGCTGGATGATTCCAATAAGGGCTTTGTAGATGCGATCAATGCGTCGGATCTCAAAGACAAGGTGGAAATCGATCAGCAGAATGCGCAGGGGGATCAGTCCAATTTGCGTTCTATCGCCAACCGTTTTGTTTCTGGCAATTACAATCTGATTGCTGCGATTTCCACTCCGGCGGCGCAGACCATGGCAAATGCGACGGACAAGATTCCGATCATCTGCACCGCTATTGCTGATTTCGAAAATGCAAAGCTCATGAAGTCGGAAAGCGCACCGGATAGCAACCTGACCGGTACCCATGACAGAGGACCTCTGGATAAGCAGGTGGCGCTGATTCATGAAATCCAGCCAAATCTCAAAAAGCTGGGCATCATTTACAATTCCAGTGAAATCAATTCGGTGGTACAGGCAGAGCGTCTGAAAAAGGCTTGCGCGCCGCTGGGCATCGAAGTGGTAGAGCTCACGGTGAATTCGGTAAATGATGTGCAGCAGGTAGCCGAAGGTTTCTTAGGCGGTAAGGTAGAGGCGATTTTCGTACCGACTGATAACATCATCGCATCTTCCATCCCGACTCTGATGTCTGTGGCAAATAAGGAAAAAATCCCGGTATACGGCGCAGAGGCTGGTCACGTGAAGTCCGGCGTCTTCGCTTCGGAATCCATCAGCTTCTATGATATCGGCCACCGGGCCGGCGAGATGGCAGTAGAAATCCTGAAAGGCAACAAGCAGGTGAAGGATTTCCCTGTCGAAGGGGCTGAAAAATCGAAGCTTTACATCAATAAGGCAGAGATGGAATCCTTGGGCATCCAGGTACCGCAGTCTGTACTCGATCGGGCTGACGTGATCTGATAGTTTCATAAGGAAATCATAGAGTAACGCTCTTTTCTAGTCCAGGAAAAGGGGGTTACTCTTCCTTCTATAAGAAGGAAATAGGAAGTGGGGATTTGACGTTCCCAAAAAGCAAGAAAGGGTAAGTTCATTGGCTTCAAAATTAAAACAGCTGTGGTGGCTCATGCTGATTTTTGCTATTTGCAATGTGGCGATGGCGGTGCTTTTGTACAAAGGCAGTGTAAAGGAGGCAGAGCCGGTCTTGCCTATACCGGCGAAGGATGTCTACAGCATCGGGATTTTGGAATCCGATGATTTACCGGAGCAACATAAGATGCTCGAAGGCGTCCTGGCGTCCCTGGAGGCCGGTGGTTACCGGGATGGTCAGAATGTAAAAATCGACATCATCAAAGGCGAAGGAAATGAGAAGAAGCTTCTCAATGGGGCAAAGAAATTTGCCAGAAATAAGAAGGATCTCCTGATTGCCATCGGAAGTCCGTCGGCCAAGGCAGCTGCCGAAGCGACAAAGACTATCCCGGTGGTGGGGGTAGGGGTTCTCTATTTCCAGAAGAATGAAGCCTATGAAGATTTCGAAAATTTCACCGGTATCAGCGATTATCCGCAAGTGGTGACGCAGGTGCGCATGGCATCCCGTTTCATGAAACTGGATCCATTGGGCGTGGTCTATAATCCGCAGGATGAAAGCTCTATGCGGCAGGTGAAAGTGCTTCGCGCCGTGGCAGAGCAGAAGGCGCTGACCTTGGTGGAAGCGCCCTATGAAGAAAATAAACTGGCGAGACCGGTTTTTGAAAAGCTGGCTTCTTCGGTGAAGGCAGTCTATGCGCCGGAAGATCCGCTGGTGTTGGCGCACTTCGATGAACTGGTGGAGGTGTGCAACGCCGCCTATGTGCCCATCATCGGCGAGCAGTCGGAAATGGTATCCCGGGGTGCGGTGATTTCCATTTCCCCGTCCTATTACCGCATGGGCTTCAGCGGTGGCCGCATCGCCTGCAAGCTCTTATCCGGTCAGATGACGCCGAAGGAAATCCCGGTGACGAAGCAGCAGGATCCGGATCTCGTCATCAATATGAAGCAAATGAATGCGCTCAATATTCCTCTGCCCGGAGACTTGTGGCAGCGGGCCCGCAAGCTCTATCTCTATGATGGGCTGCCGGCGAGGCCGTA
>CAVHZP010000333.1:0-2309 GCA_963640485.1 bacterium
GGACCTTCGGCGCGCTTTCCTGGGATACACCGATGGGACCCTCTCCTTCTCTGCAGGCCTGGGGTTGTACTCACCCACCTATCCGATCCTCAAAATGGCAGAGGAGACCGGAGAGCTGGAAGACCAAGCGAAGAAATCAAATCCGCAGAAAGATAGTCTGGCGCTCTTTGGCGAAGGTGTCACCATGGGCGGCAAGACCCTTCTTCCTGTCTTCCGCTGGCAAGATTTTGAAGAAAAAGTGTGGGAAGAAAAAGTCGGTTTCCTGACGAGCCATTTCATTTTGGAAGGAATCAATGAAGAGGAACCGACCTATGGAAAAATCAAAGCAGGGAAATCGCTACTCTACCGACTTCTGGGGCTTTTGACGGCGCCTACCTTCAATCTGGCTCGCTTCGCTTACACGCTGGCACGGCTCTTGCCGGAAGGCCATAGCGAGGACATAGAGGAAAAGCGCAAGACTTACAAGGAAATCAGCAACCAGTTCTATCTCTGGGGGCGGCAAGATATGAAAGATCGGCTGCAGCTGGAGACAGCGCTCCGGCTGGTGATTTATCGGATGAGAGAAAAATAAGGAGGAGCTATGGGAGCATATACAGCAAGCAAAGACAAAGTGGACTTAGCACAGTCGGTGATGAAGAAATTATCCAACGCCACAGATAAGTGGGGTAAGCCATCCATGGTGACCACCTCTCAGCTTCGCCGCTTTCTGACGGCGGTGAATACGGTGACCGGCAAGGTAGAGCAGTACCAGAATGAGACCGGGGAGCAGGGAAAATTATCTGCGGACTTGGCGGCTCAGGTGAAGTTTTTGAAAGTAAAACTAGCGTATCAAGTGGGACGCCAGGGAAAAAAGGTCGATGATTTCGCAACAGAAGCAGACCTCATGGCAGCTATCGACAGCATTGGCAGTGATGCGAAGAAATATGAAGAATTTGCTCGCTATGTAGAGGCACTGGTGGCATTTCATAAATTCTATGGAGGGAAAGACGAATGATGGAAACGAAACAGACACAACTTTTTGGAAAATTGGTCATTCAGGCGACCCTTCAAGTAGAGACGGGCCTTCATATTGGCGGCTCCAGTGACTATGCGCCTATCGGTGCGGTAGATAGCATTTTTGTGCGGGACTCCATGACCAAGCAGCCTATCATCCCGGGGAGCTCGGTGAAAGGGAAGATGCGTACCCTTTTGGCAAAAGCAAGAAATCCCCAGGGCATCGCAGAAGGCCCCGGCAAAGATGAGCCGGTGGTGCTTCGTCTCTTTGGTTCCGCGGAGAAGGGACACATCCTGCTGTCTCGACTGCAGTTCTCCGACTCTTTTGTGAAGAAAGAATCCTTGAAGAAATTCTCTGCCATCGATACTGACACATACTTAGGGGAAGTGAAATTTGAAAATACCATCAACCGCGGTACCGGTGTAGCCAATCCACGGCAAATCGAGCGTGTACCCAGAGGCATGCAGTTTGATTTCCGTCTGGTGTACAACATCGAGAATGAAGCGGAAATGAAAGACGATATGGACGTATTGGCGCAGGGCCTCGTGCTTCTGCAGATGGACTACCTGGGCGGTCATGGTTCTCGTGGCTATGGGCGCGTGTCCTTCCATGATTTCAAAGTGGTGCGCTTTGATGCAAAGACCGGCAGCAGCAGCGAGGAAAAGGCGCTGGCGGACACGTTGCAGAAGCGCTCTGAAAGTGTCTCCTTATGAAGACCTACGCCATTCTTCCGCTCCGCTTCATCGCGCCGGTGCATTTTGGCGATGCAGCCCAAGGGGGCGGCTTGCAGGAAGTAGGGCTCACCTGCCGCGCCGACACGCTCTACAGCGCTCTCACCGTGGAAGCGCTTCGTAAATCACAAGAAACATTTGATACCTGGATACAAAAGACCCAAGATGGGAGTATTCTCATTTCTGATTTGCTCCCTTGGTATGTAAGAGATAACCGTTTCAAATGGTATATCCCCAAGCCGGTGATCGATGTGAAGGGGGAAGGGAAGCCCCATCGCGAAACTTTGGAAGAGGCGAGAAATCTTTCCGCTTTCCGCAAACAGGGGAAGAAGCGTGCCTTCCTCCGGGCGTCTGAAATGGCTCTCTATGTGGATGATCTGACCTATCACAGTTCTTCTTTGGAAGAGGAACCTGTCTTTGGAACCTATGGTGCGGATACCCATTTCAATGGCCGTACCAGGAAACCCTATAGTGCCGGCAGTTTTTCTTTCCACGAAAATGCGGGGCTGTATCTTCTCCTGGGGCTCTCGCAGATAGAAGATTTGGAAATGGTAATGTCTCTGGTCAAGTGGGCAGGCCTTACC
>CAVHZP010000334.1:0-2282 GCA_963640485.1 bacterium
CTTTCATACTTCGGTATGCGCGGGAAATTCCTCCTCGTCTTGCACCATTGGGCTGCTCAGAAATTCAGATGGCGATTTAATCAGTGTTTCCCTAGCGTAAGAGTGTGAGATGGCAGGCAAACGCGTACTGATTACTAACTACTAATTACTGATTACTAACTCGTGCAATTTCATGAAAAAATTTTCGAAAAACATCTTGCATTCAAAATTTCCTTTTGCTAGAATAGATAACGCATGAGTACACATGTCTATCGGATCCTGCATCTGTGCTTACGGGAAAAATATTTCACAAGTCCCGAAGTGGCTGCAGGAAAGGACGAAGGCAGAGGTTAATAACAGGAGGTTATATTATGGCAGTTGTATCCATGAAACAGTTACTCGAAGCAGGCGTTCACTTTGGTCATCAGACCCGTCGTTGGAACCCGAAAATGGCTCGCTTCATTTTCACCGAAAGAAACGGCATCTACATCATCGATCTGCAGAAGACCGTAAAGAAAGTAGAAGAAGCTTACGCT
This sequence comes from bacterium, assembly GCA_963640485.1. Classification (GTDB taxonomy): domain Bacteria; phylum Bacillota; class Negativicutes; order Veillonellales; family Dialisteraceae; genus Dialister. The sequence continues at coordinate 516 of CAVHZP010000334.1, forward strand.
TTCATCCGTGAAGTAGCAGCTAAAGGCGAATCCGTTCTCTTCGTAGGCACCAAGAAACAGGCTCAGAACTCTGTTAAAGAAGAAGCTACCCGTTGCAACCAGTTCTATGTCAATGAACGTTGGCTCGGCGGCATGCTCACCAACTTCCGCACCATTCAGACCCGTATCGCTCGTCTGAAAGAACTGGAAAAAATGTTTGAAGAAGGCACCACCGACCAGTATCCGAAGAAGGAAGTTATCCTCATGAAACGCGAACTGGAAAAACTGGAAAAGAACCTCGGCGGTATCAAAGATATGAAGAAGATTCCTGGCGCTATCTTCATCATCGACTCCAAGAAAGAAGAAATCGCTGTAGCAGAAGCTCACAAGCTCCACATTCCGGTTGTTGCTACCGTTGACACCAACTGCGATCCGGACGTTGTTGATTTCCCGATCCCGGCAAACGATGACGCTATCCGCGCTGTAAGACTCCTGGCTAGCAAGATGGCTGATGCTGTCCTCGAAGGCCGTCAGGGTCAGCAGGAAGAAGAAGCCGCTGAAGCTCCGGTAGAAGCAGCTGAAGAAGCTTCCGAACAGGAATAATAAGTAAAAAGGAAATAGGGGGGGGGCGAGCCCCCTTGATTTCCTGCAATATACAAACACCTTGATTTTTATGATGGAGGTCATAAGATGGCAATTACAGCTAGCATGGTAAAAGATCTGCGTACCAAAACCGGTGCCGGAATGATGGACTGCAAAAAAGCGCTCGTAGAAGCTGAAGGCGATTTGGAAAAAGCAGTAGACATTCTCCGTGAAAAGGGACTGTCCCAGGCTGCTAAAAAAGCAAGCCGCGTAGCTGCTGAAGGCGCTGTTGTTTCCGCTATTTCCGCAGACGGCAAAGTAGGCACCGTAGTAGAAGTCAACTGCGAAACTGACTTCGTTGGTAACAACGAAGACTTCAGAGCACTGGCAGCTGCTATCGCTCAGCAGATCCTCGCTACCAACCCGGCTGATGTAGACGCTCTCCTCGCTTCTGAAATGAACGGCAAGACTGTAAAAGATCAGGTCACCGAAGCAGTAGCAAAGATCGGCGAAAACATTTCTGTACGTCGTTTCGCTCGTTACGAAAGCGCTGAAGGCACCGTTCACAGCTATATCCATGGCGGCGGCAAGATCGGCGTTCTCGTAGAAATGAAGGGCGGAGACGCAGAACTGGGCAAGGATATCGCTATGCAGGTCGCTGCAGCAAATCCTTCCTACCTGAACCGCACCGAAGTTCCGCAGACTGAAATTGAACACGAAAAAGAAGTCCTGGCTGCTGAAGCAAGAAACGAAGGCAAGCCGGAAGCTATCATCGAAAAGATGGTTCTTGGCCGTGTCAACAAATACTACAAAGAAGTTTGCCTGGTTGATCAGGAATTCATTAAAGACGGCGACCTCACCGTAGCTAAACTCCTGAAATCCAAGAACGCTGACGTAGTTCGTTTCGAACGTTTCCAGCTGGGCGAAGGCATCGAAAAGAAACAGGATGACCTGGCTGCAGAAGTAGCTAAACAGCTGAATCAGTAAGACAAATCACAATAAGAGAACACTAACTTTTGGTGTTCTCTTATTTTATGGCCTTTTTTAGGAAATAGGGGCTTCCTGACCACTGATTAAGAAATACCAGCAGTTAAAATCCTTATGTTACGCAAGCCTCAAAACGTAGCCCCTTGGAGAAGCAATGCTGTTAAATTAAGGATTTTCATGCTGCAGTTTGAAGCAAATTGTTCCGCCAGCGAAAGGGAG
>CAVHZP010000335.1:0-2281 GCA_963640485.1 bacterium
ATTTAATAGTGCGCATACCACCAGTGCATACATGTCGATGAAGCTCCTAGCTGCTAGCTGCTGGCTACTAGTCGGCTAGAGGAACATCTCACAGAAGAACAAAGTGCATCCCGCGTTTACGGTTTGCAAGAAATGTTTCGCTGACCGCTAATTGCGTGCTTTGCGCGCATGACGCTGATCATTGAGCCTGTCGCACCAGCCGGCTAGCAGCTAGCAGCCAGCAGCTAGGAGCTTCATCGACATGTGAAACCGGCGGCAACTGCACAATAAAAAGCACGAGCATTTGCCCGTGCCTTCGCCTCACAAAATATAATTCGATATATCAATATTCTCCGTCACGTCACCCAGTTTGTTTCTCACATAGGCTTCGTCGATGGTTACGTTTTTCTCTTCCAGGTCCGGCGCTTCGAAGGAGAGGTCTTCCAGGACTCTTTCAAGAATGGTGTAGAGTCTTCTGGCGCCGATGTTTTCGGTTTCTGTATTCACAGAGGAAGCGATTTCTGCGATGGCAGAGAGGGCGTCTTCGGTGAAGGAAACTTGTACACCTTCGGTTTCGAGAAGCGCGGTGTACTGGCGGATCAGAGCCTGCCGCGGTTCGGTGAGGATATTCCGCAGGTCTTCCTTGGTGAGGCTGGAGAGTTCCACGCGGATGGGGAAGCGGCCCTGGAGTTCAGGGATCAGGTCGCTGGGCTTCGACACATGGAAAGCACCAGCGGCCATGAAAAGAATGTGATCAGTCTTCAACTGGCCGTACTTGGTCTTCACGGTAGCGCCTTCCACGATGGGAAGGATGTCGCGCTGCACGCCTTCGCGGGAGACGTCGGGGCCGCCGGAGGCGCCGCTTCTGCCGGCAATCTTATCGATTTCGTCGATGAAGATGATGCCGCGCTCTTCAGCATAGTGGATGGCTTTGTCTTTCACCACTTCCATGTCCACCATTTCGTCAGCGGCAGCTTCGGCGAGGATGCTCTTCGCCTGGCGGACGGTGACCTTTTTCTTTTTCATTTTCTTGGGCATCATGTTGGAAATCATCATGGAAATCTGGTTCGTCTGTTCATTGTCCCCTTCGGGCTGATTTCCTTTGTCTTCCACTTCGATTTCGATCTGCCGGTGGTCCAGCTCGCCATTCCGGATGCGGGCAAGGAGTGCGTCTCGCCGTTCCTTCTCGCCTTCGTCCATGGGCGCATCTTTTACCGAGTCATTGCCAAAGATGATGTCCATGGGGCTTCTGGTTTCCTGCTTTTTCGTAGGCCACATGATTTCTGCAATGCGCTCGATGGCTTCCTCTTCAGCATCCTTGCCATGGGCAGCGGCTTCTTCTTTCTTCACCAGCCGTACCGCTTCTTCGGCAAGGTCGCGAATCATAGACTCCACGTCGCGGCCCACGTAGCCCACTTCGGTGTATTTCGTGGCTTCCACTTTCACAAAAGGCGCGTGAGTGAGAGACGCGATGCGGCGAGCGATTTCCGTCTTGCCCACACCGGTGGGGCCTATGAGGAGAATGTTCTTCGGGCTCACTTCCTTCGCCAGCTCCGGCGAGAGACGACTCGCCCGCCAGCGGCCACGGAGGGCTACGGCTACAGAGCGCTTCGCCTTCCCCTGGCCGATGATATAGTGATCCAGATACTCTACGATTTTGCGCGGGGTCAGTTCTTCCATCAGATTTCCTCCACTATCACATTATGATTGGTATATACGCAAATGTCTGCAGCGATGTGCAACGACTTCTCAGCGATGTCCCGGGCCGGCAGGTCGGTGACGGAAACGAGAGCCCGCGCCGCTGCCAGGGCGTAATTGCCGCCGGAGCCGATGGCGAGAATCCCGTCATCCGGCTCGATGACTTCCCCATTGCCGGATACCAGAAATAAATGCTCTCCGTCAGTCATGATGAGCAGCGCTTCCAGCTTCTGCAACACCCGGTCGCCCCGCCAGGCTTTCGCAAATTCCACGGCGGCCCGGAGCAAGTTGCCATTGCAATCGGTGAGCTTCGCTTCAAATTTATCAAACAGCGCAAAAGCATCGGCCACAGAGCCGGCGAATCCGGCAATCACCTTGCCATGATAGAGCCGGCGGACTTTGCGGGCAGTATTCTTCATGATCACCGCATTGCCCATGGTGACCTGTCCGTCACCTGCCACAGCGGTGTGGCCGTCTTTCTTCACCGCCAGTATGGTGGTGGCATGAAATAGAGATTCTTGTGACATGGTAGTTTCTCCTTATATGAGATGTTAGGGATAAGGGACAAGGGATAAGGGATAAGACAGGCTAGTGCCGCGCCCGC
>CAVHZP010000336.1:0-2258 GCA_963640485.1 bacterium
TAGCGAGTCACTCCATCCCCCGCTATCGCGCGCCCCTTCTCCAAGGGGCTACGCCTGTAGGGATTGAGAAACAATGGGGACTTACCTGCTGGGATGAATGGATCCTTCGACTGCGCTCAGGATGACGGTGGTGGGGACAGCGGAGGAGACAGTGGGCGTGCTTGGGGCTGGTGGTGATTATACACCTTTGGTGCATTTCTATCCGGCGCTATCGGAGGGCCCTTCTTCAAGGGTCTATTCCCTAACAATTTGCTTCAAGCCGTAGCATAAAAATCCTTAACTTAACAGCATCATCCGCCCTGCGGGCACCCTCTTCAGCGAAGAGGGCTTGGCACACTGGACTGCTTTGTCAAACGCGCCCTGACTACTGACCACTGACTACTGATTACAAAACCGACAGCGTTGCTCCCCGCTAATCTCGCACGCTCTCAATTACCCCATCCCCATCGATGGTAGTGATCCTATTTCTTCCTCTCCCCTTAGAAATATAGAGAGCGTTGTCGATGCGTTTGGTGAAGCTGGCGGGGTCTTCGTCGAAGCGGGAGGTGGTGATGCCGAAGCTGGCGGTCATGGGGAGGTGGCACGGGAGGGCGGAGGTCTGGTGCAGCTCCGCCTTCATGGCTTTGGCCAGGGCCACGGCGGTTTGCATATTGGCGCCGGGGAGGATCACCACGAACTCATCGCCGCCCCAGCGGCAGGCGGCACCCTCGGTAGGTGCGTGGCGTTTCATGATGTCTGCCATGCGGCAGATGGCTTTGTCGCCGGCGGCGTGGCCGAAGGTGTCGTTGATTTCCTTGAACGCGTCCAGGTCGATCATGATGGCAGACACCGGGACGCCGCTCTCCCGGGCGTCTTCGAGGGCAGAGGCGAGGGCCTTCTCCAAAGCGCCACGGTTCAAGAGTCCCGTCAAGCTGTCGTGGGTGGCCGCGATGCGGAGCGCGTCCTGGGCTTCACTTAGTTCTGTCATAGCGGTGCGGATGAAAGCCGCCATCTGCAAAAGATGCTGTAAATCCAGACTGAGATGCACCGGCAGGAGGTCCGGTCGTGGGCGCGCCTTCTTCGGCCCTTCCCGGAACGCGGTGACGCAGCCGGTGAGATGGGCGCCGATGAGCTTCGTGCCGGAACGATAGATTTCCCCATGGGCGTAAGTGCCATGGATTGGCGCGATAGCGCTGTAATTGCGAAGGACATCGTTCAGATTCTGCGATAGATACAGGAACCGGGCGACGCAGCTGGTGGCGTGGAACCCGTCGGGGACGAAGTCGATGAACCGCTCCCACAGCGCCTTCGTTTCCTCAAACATAGTCTCCGGATCGCCGTAGGACACCCGCATCTTTTCGCCGACTTTCGTAGAAATATTAAAGAAGAGACTCCCATCCGCCAGGCGTCCCTGGGGGAGATGGGCGTGGGTATCGCCGTGAGCCGTATGAATCAGCGGGAACGGCAGCGACTGCTCCTGGAAATCCTTCACATGGATGTAGCGGTCATAGAAGAAAACCGCCGGCTTGTGGTCCAGCTCCTTGATGATCATAGGCCCGTCCATGGCCGTGATGGTGAGCTCCCGGCTCAATGGCTGGAACCCGAAAACGTGATCCGTCATGATTTCCACATCGCCGGTGTACACCCTGAGCACATAGCCCGAGAGGGAAAGGAAATCCTTCGTAAACACATAGGTATCCGCCGGCCAGCTCGTGCTGTCAGCCACAGCGCCCCAGATGGGAAGCTCCGTCCCCAACGTATCGAGGCACGCTAAGAACGGCTGGAAATCCGAAAAGGTGACCTCGTCCTGGGATACCAGGATTTCAATCCCCGCCACCCGGGGGAGAGCAGACAGATCGGAGAGGAAGCGCATCCCCGTCTCCCGCTCGTGCCCTTGCGTCACCTCATAAGTGAAGGTATGCACCTCAGATCTTTCGAACACGTCGAAAAGAATCACCGTCCGTTGGGATACATTTTTCCCGTGGGAAATACCGGCGATGCTGGTCATCCCCGAAAGCGATGCCGCCGGGAATGCCTCGCTGAGCTGCTTCGTTAAGACGGAAATCTCCGCCGGTTTCCAGGGAGTGAAGATGGAAATCAGGACCTGCCCCTCCGGCGCCAAATGGGTCACGTCGTCGATCACATGCCCCAGCTCCCGAAGGTCGGAAATGCTGTAAGAGTATTGTTTCATGAGGTTGGGTCACTTTCGGGAATAAAGGGATAGGGGATAGGGGATAAGGGATAAGGGATAAGGGATAAGGGATAAGGGATAAGGGATA
>CAVHZP010000337.1:0-2255 GCA_963640485.1 bacterium
CTGATTAAATCGAAGAATCAGAAATCATACGAATTTTTAAGCAATACTTCGTCAAAGAAATCCTCAAATAGCTCACTATTCTCGGATTTCCTTTCCTCGTCTTGCATAAAAATTCCAGTATGATTTCAGATAACGATTTAATCAGTGGTTCCCTAACTCCCCACTAAAAAATGAAAATAAAAAAACTTCCTCCCTCTATGGGACGAAGTCATCGCGGTACCACCCAAATTGCATATAGCCAGCTCACGGCCTGTATCGAGTGCCTCCCGTCCGATTCCTCATCGGCCGCTCCGGAGTGGAAACTTTTTCTTCTGCCAGGGCTCTCACCGGCCGCCCTGTCTCTGAAAGACATCCGAAAAAGATTTTCTCTTTCCCTGCGTTACACCTATTATAGCGAGGTTTCAGGGGATTTGCAAGAATATAATGAGTTTTTGAAATTGGAGGTTTTGTAGTCAGTAATCAGTGGTCGGTAGTCGGGACGCGGTTAGCGGCTTCCTCATCGTAGCCATGAACCGTTTTTCACCCCATTTGACAATAGCAAGAGATAGAATTGCTATCGGCTACAGTAATATGTTACACTACCCTTACGTGAGTAGACCCTTGGAGAAGGGGCGCGCCAAAGGCGCCGGATAGAAATGCGCCTTTGGCGCATCCCACGCAATAGCGGTATCTCGCAAAACTCTCTACGCACATTAATATGCTTATTGCTAAGGAAACAATGAAGCGCTATACAGAGCAAACAAAAAGAGCTGCGTATGCAGCTCTTTTCGCTTGCTCTGTAATAGCGCGAAACGGTGAGATGCTCCTCAAGCCAGCTAGCTGCTAGGAGCTACGCCGAATTGTTCGCACCAGCGGTCACAACACTAGCACGCTCAGATTTTTCCGCGCGCCATGGAGAACGCCGCCAGTGTCTTGGCGTCGTAGATTTCTCCCTTAGAAATCATATCCCACACCTGTTCCAGCGGGATTTTCACCACGTCCAGAAATTCGTCTTCGTCCAGGTGCTGGTGAGCGGGGATCAGGTGGGTCGCCAGGTAGAGGTGGATGGTCTCATTGCAAAAGCCAGGGGTGGTGTAGATGTGGCCCAGTTTCACCAGGTGATCGGTGGTGAATCCGGTTTCCTCTGTCAGCTCGCGGGCGGCGCAGGTGTCGGGGTCTTCGCCTTTGTCCAGTTTCCCCGCCGGGATTTCCAGGAGCGCTTCGGCCACGGCGTAGCGATACTGCCGCACGAAGAGAACACAGCCGTCGTCGGTGACAGGGATTACCGCTGCCGCGCCGGGGTGAAGCACCACTTCGCGCCAGGTTTTATTTCCGTGGATTTCCACATCATCATTATAAATATGAAGCATCCGCCCTTCGAAGACAGGCGTGCGCTTCAACAGTTTTTCTTTCTCGATGCTCATTTCACGCCTGTGCTTCCTACGCCGCCGGTGCGTTTGCCTTCGGCGTGATCATCATCGGTGACCAGGTATTTGGTGAAAATCCCCTGGGCCACGCGATCGCCCTTATTCACATGGTATGGTTCGTCTTTGGAATTGTAGACCGCCACCATGATATGGCCTTCGTTATCTTCGTTGTTGTAGTAGTCGGCATCGATGATGCCGGTGCTATTCGCCAGGAAGAGGCCTTTCTTGATGGCCATGCTGGAGCGGATGAAAATAGCGAGATATTCATCGTCCGCCATGTAGGCTTTGAGACCGGTCTTGATCAAAGTCACTTTGCCCGGCGCCAGGTCAATGTCTTCGCCGCACTCGATATCATAACCGGCGCTTTTTTCCGTTTTGCGAACCGGTAAATGGATGTCCTTCTCCTGCCAGTCCGACAGGATTTCAAAACCACGCAGTTTCATAGAAACCTCCTAAGGAAATAAAAAGTCCAAAGGCCTCCCGGGTCCTTCGCAGAACCTCAAGAACCCTTTGGACTCTAAGCTTTTTGGTGGGATGAACGGTAGGTGTTTCGTAGTCGGTAGTCGGTGGTCGGTAGTCAGGACGCACCTGGCTGCTTCCTCGCCTAACCCCCGCCCTTCCAAAGGCAATGCTGTTACGTTAAGGATTTTAAATACCAGCAGTCAGAATCATTATGTTTCGCAAGCCTTACGCGCGTAGCCCCTTGGAGAAGGGGCGCGCGATAGCGGGGGATGGAGTGACTCGCTAGAGGCACAATCCGCACCAGCATCATCACGCGAAACTATACGAACACCTCTATACGCTTACCGCTATTGCACATTATGCGCCTTCGGCGCATTCCATCCCGCC
>CAVHZP010000338.1:0-2251 GCA_963640485.1 bacterium
AAGGGGCGCGCGATAGCGGGGGATGGAGTGACTCGCCAGAGGCACAACCAGCACTAGCCATAAGCATGCTAAGATATACAGAGAACTTTGCATGCTACCGCTACTGCACATTATGCGCCTGCGGCGCATTCCATCCCGCCCTATTGGGCGGCCCCTTCTCCAAGGGGCGACGCATTTTAAGGTTAGTGGAACAATGCGAAAATACCTTTCGCAATAACGCACGATACACCAGGCATTGGTAGCCGATGCATAACCAACTGCCGCTGGCCCCACGCGAGTAGCCCCTTGGAGAAGGGGCGCGCGATAGCGGGGGATGGAGTGACTCGCAAGAGGCACAACCAGCACTAACTGCGTGAAACGCTTCACTCACATCCGTCTGCTTTCCGCTATTGCACATTATGCGCCTTCGGCGCATTCCATCCCGCCCTATTGGGCGGCCCCTTCTCCAAGGGGCGACTCATGTAGGGCTAGAGTCTCATATCCCCCTAAACGATAGCATTTCCATTTCCCGCTATCGTAAGCAGCTCAGATCACGGTGACACGGTAAACGGTTCACGGCCACGATGGGAAAGTAGCCAAACGCGAACCGACTACTGACCACTGACTACTAAGCCTCCAACTCTCATATCCGCTATTGCCGCCAACTGCCTCCAGCTACCGACTACCGACCACTGACTACCGACTACAAAACCAATAGCGTCAGTCGTCATCCTTCCCCACCATCCTCACACCGCCGATGTTATAGAATCTTGCCATGGCCACGTTGGCCCAGTCGTCGATGTTTTCCGTGATGCCGACGTTGTAGATGTGCATGCCGGTGAGGCCGTTCCATTTCATGCCTTCATAGGGCGGGCGCTCGGTGATTTCGAGAATCTCTCCCCGGCCGGCCATGGCGCGGGCTTTCATTTCCCAGCCCTGGAACCATTGGTAATTGGCCACGTACCACCAGAGCGTGACGCCGAAGGTGACAGCAAAGTAGACGACCGCCAGGCGTTTCAGATTTTTCGAGACGCCCTTGGGTGTCAGGCGGATGCCGGTCTTTCGCTCCAGCTCGTGGACGATGAAGACGGCGGTGAGGCAAAAGATGGTAGAGGGAAATAAACTTCTCAGCGGAAACTCCGGCGAGAAATACATGATGAGGGCGAAGAGCACACTATTTCCCCAGAACCAGGCGGCCAGGCGCAAATATTTCCGGCCGTAGGAAAAAGCATGGAACTGTTTCCGTTTGCGATAGGCTTTCAGCAAATAGAAATAGAAATAGGACGAGAGCAGCGCGTAGAACCAGAGAGCCGCGATGGCTTTGTGGTAGAACCGGAAGAGTTCGAAGGTCTCGCCGCTGCTTTCCATGCGCGCGAAATTGCCCGGCGCCAGCATCAGGAGGCCGTAGCCGATGGAGAGGCCGGCGAAGCCCGCTACCATCCAGGTGGTGAGCTCGCCCAATGTATATAGGTAAAATAAATAGAAAACCCCGAAGAGTCCGATCCAGCAGAGGGTGTTTTCATTTCCGTTCCCCGCAAGGAGCCCCAGAGCAAACATGGAGGGCGCCATCCAAGGGCCGTAGTCCGCGTCGCCATGGAGATACTGCCGCACGTAAGGAAGCAGGAAGGCCAGGAGGAATACCATGGCCCACAGATAATTGCAGGAACCGTCAAGCCACACGAAGACACCGACGAAGTGAGGCTCCAGCGCCCAGAGGCAGAAGGCAATGAGCAGCAGTTCTTCCGCCGGGATATCTTTGGTCACTTTGCCCCGGGCGATCCAGTGAATCAGGAAAACCAGGAGCACCGTCACCAATCCGATGGCGATGGCGAAAAGTTCCCGCGGCATCCACAGGAAGAACATGGCGAGAGACTGCGCCACCACGCGGCCGCCCCAGGTGAAGAAATAGAGCCACGCGCTCCCCGCAATGTCGCCGAAGCTGGCAATCCGCCGCGCACCTTCCGAGAGGGGCTTATACATGGAGTGCCCTTCCCACACGAAGGAGTACACGTAGTCATCCCCCGCGCCGCGCACCATGAAGTGATTCAAAATGTATACGGTAAAAAATATCAGGCCGGCAGCCAGCCAAAATTTCTTTTCTCTCGTCATGCTTTATCTCCTCGCGCAAACACTGCGCCATTTTTTCATTTGGTATTCATTGTATAGAAAGGGGCGGGAAATGGCAAGGGGATTGAGGGGGGAACGCAGGCAGAGATTTAGGGATAAGGGATAAGGGATAGGGGATAAGGGATAAGGGATAAGGGATAAGGGA
>CAVHZP010000339.1:0-2247 GCA_963640485.1 bacterium
GCGATGATGTTTTCTATCACCATGGTGGTGGTGACGCTGCCTACACCGCCGGGGACCGGGGTGATGGCGGAGGCCACTTCACTGACAGCTTCGTAGTCCACGTCGCCGACGGTCTTGCCGTCTACGCGGTTGATGCCCACGTCGATGACCACGGCGCCTTCTTTCACCATGTCTTTGGTCACGTAGTTCGCGTGACCTACTGCCGCCACCAGGATGTCAGCTTCTTTGGTAATAGAAGCAATGTCCTTGGTATGAGAGTGGCAGATGGTGACGGTGGCATTTTTCTGCAGAAGCATGAGGGACACCGGTTTCCCGATCACGTTGCTTCGGCCGATGACCACCGCTTTCTTCCCGTCGAGAGGAATGTCATAGTGCGCGAGCAGCGCCATGACGGCTCTCGGGGTGCAGCCGAAGAGGCCGCGCTTGCCGGCAGTGAGGCGGCCGGCATTCATTTCCGTGAGACCGTCCACGTCCTTATCAGGATGGATGAGGGCGATCATCTTTTCTTCATCAATGCCTTTGGGCAGCGGCATCATCATGAGAATGCCGGTGACGGTGGTGTCATGGCTGAGGGCGGTGATGAGATCCGCTAATTCTTGCTCCGTCACGTCGTCAGCGGTTTTGAAAATCTCCGCTTTGATGCCGTAGCCGCCGGCCACCTTTTGCATGAAGCTGGCATACATAGCCGAAGGCTTGCTGCTTCCGGCGAGGACGATGGCCAGTTTCGGTTCATAATTTTTCTCGCGCAGTGCCGCGAGGCGGGCGGTCAGCGTTTCTTTCAGCGCTTCCGCAGTTTCTTTTCCATCCAGTATTTTTGTCATTAGAAGAGCCCCGTAATATTTCCTTCTTCATCTACATCAATTCGTTCAGCCGCCGGACGACGCGGAAGGCCCGGCATGGTCATGACTTTGCCCGTGAGTACCACTACGAAACCGGCGCCGGCTGCGATGCGCGCTTCTCTCACGTGGAGAGTGAAGCCGGACGGTGCGCCCAGTTTGGTGGGATCATCGGAGAAAGACGCCGGGGTCTTGGCGATGCACACCGGCACGTTGGCGAATCCCATTTCTTCGATATGCGCCAGTTCTTTGGCAGCGGTAGGGTCGTAAGCCACATTGGCAGCGCCGTAGATTTCCTTGGCGATGGTTTCGATCTTTTCTTTCAGAGACAACTTGGTGTCGTAGAGCGGGCGATAGTCGGCGCCCTCGTCGATGGCCGCCAGCACTTTTTCTGCCAGGTCGATGCCACCTTTGCCGCCGTCTACGAAGACATTGGACTCAGCCACTGCCACGCCGGCTTCGGCGCAAGCGTCTTCGATGACTTTCTTCTCTTCGGCGGTGTCGGAGGGGAACATATTGAGAGCCACCACGATGGGGAGGCCGAATTTCTTCAGATTGGAAATATGACGCAGCAGGTTCGGCAGGCCCTTCTTCACGGCTTCCGGATCGGATTCGGTGAGTTCGTTCTTGCCTTTGCCGCCATTCATCTTGAGCGCGCGGATGGTAGCCACCAGTACAGCAGCATCAGGAGAGAGGCCGGCGAAACGGCACTTGATGTCCAGGAATTTCTCTGCCCCCAGGTCCGCACCGAAGCCCGCTTCAGTGACTACATAGTCAGAGAGGTGGAGCGCCGTCTTCGTGGCCAGGACGGAGTTACAGCCGTGAGCGATGTTTGCAAATGGGCCGCCATGAATGAAAGCCGGCACGTGTTCCAGAGTCTGCACCAGGTTTGGTTTCAGCGCGTCTTTCATGAGAGCTGCCATAGCGCCTTCAGCGTGAATGTCGCCGGCGGTAACAGGCTTATTGTCATAGGTGTAGCCCACGATGATTTTCGCAAACCGTTCTTTCATATCGGTGATGGAGCTTGCCAGGCAGAGAATCGCCATGACTTCAGACGCCACGGTGATGTCGAAGCCGCTTTCTCTGGGAATCCCGTTCGGCTTGCCGCCGAGGCCGACCACAATGTGACGAAGCACGCGGTCATTCATATCCATCACGCGGCCCCACACCACACGGCGCGGGTCCAGGCCCAGCTCGTTCCCCTGCTGTATGTGGTTGTCCACCATAGCCGCCAGCAAATTGTGCGCAGCGGTGATGGCATGGAGGTCACCGGTAAAATGGAGATTGATATCTTCCATAGGCACTACCTGGGAGTAACCGCCACCGGCAGCGCCGCCTTTGATGCCCATACAAGGACCGAGGGACGGTTCGCGCAGGCAGATCATGGTCTTCTTGCCCAGCTGGGACAGCG
>CAVHZP010000340.1:0-2242 GCA_963640485.1 bacterium
CCGTCTACCCTGTCACTTTTGACAGGGTCAGCGAGGCCTTTCGTGGAGTAAAATAATTTATACAAAAGTAGAAAGAATCGGTAGGCCGGTGTTCCCGCATTGCGATGGGGTTACCGAACTTTATTTTTTCGAACGGATTCAGTATAATTACAGAGATATTTTTTTAGTAGTCAGTAAATAGTAATTAGTAATCGGTAATCAGCGTTTCCCTAGTTACACATATCGGAAAAATCTCCATGCGAGATGGGCATTAGTTGCGCCCTGACTACTGACTACTGATTACTAAACAGAAACGTATCATTCAAAAGGAGTTCTCCATGCGTAAAATGATCGAACGCGTCGCCGCGGTGGCGGTGGCGACGGTGCTGGTGTGGAGTGGCATCGGCATGTACAGAGGGTACATCGAAGAAAAAATATATGAAGAAGGCGTGCGAAACCTGGAGGCCACTTACGGACAGGTAAACCAGACCTTCCTGCTCTTCATCCAGCGGAACTGGAATGTGCTGGGGGCGTACCAGACGCTCTTAAGCTATGATCACACCGCGGCGAATGTGGCGACCTGGAAAGATTTCATGAGCCGGCAGCAGAAGTGGCAGTACAGCGAGTTCTATCTCTTCAATGAGGCCAATGAATTCATTACGGACAGAGGGCGCAGCGGGCAGGCAGGCAGCATCGAAGGTGTTTTCAAGGAAATGTACCAGAAGAAGAAGCCTGTCGTTTCCTCTTACTTCGCCAGCAGCGGGGACCGGAAAATCGTTTTTGCTATGCCATTGGAGAAGCCCCAGGTGATTCAGGGCGTGACCTACACCGGCATGGCTTTGAGCTATGACAACAAAGTGGTGGAGCGGCTCATTTCCGGAGGTATTTATCACGGCCACAGCGACTCCTATGTGGTGGATTCCATGGGCCGCGTGGTGCTCTCCTTGATGCCGAAGGCGGAAATCGTGGATCGCGTCAGCAATATGCCGGATTTCTTCTCTGAAAATGGCCATAACATCAGGAAAGGGGCTGTGGCGAACATGCGGACGGATCTCAAGAATGGCCGTCACGGCAGTTTGCTATTTGAAAGAAATGGGAAATCTCATTACCTCATCTACGAGCCCATGGGCATTGCAGACTGGTCCATCGTCGGCGTGGTACCGGAGGATGAAGTGAATGCGGGGTTGAATCATATCCGCGGCATCACTACCGCGATGATGCTCCTGATGTCCGGGCTTTTGGGGCTTCTCACCATCGTCTTCATCATGCGGGAGACCCAGCGCCGTTTCCGGAAAGAGCAGGAGGAAAAGGCAGCGCTGGAAGACAAAGCGGACATCCTGGAGGATCTCTACGAGAGCATGCAGAAGGTGGTGGACCGCATCGCCATCGGCAATTTAAAGACAGGAAATTATGTGTATAGAGAGCAGCAGCTTGCCACGAATCTCTACAAGGCGGAAGGGAAATACGAGGACCTGGTGCGGGAGATTTCCGCGCGCTACGTGGCCATCGGCGACGCGGCGCACATGAAGATTTCCTATCTCCTATCGGAAGACCATCTTCGGGAAGTGTTGCCTGATAAGGACAGCGTCTTCCGCTTTGAGTACATGGGTCGGAAGAAGGAAACCTACTCACTCATGACCGTGGTGCCCGCCAGCTGGGACGACGAAGGAAATCTGGAACGCGTGCTCCTCATCGGTCAGGACATCGGCGAGAAGCACGCCCTGGAAGATATGGCGAATACCGATGGCCTCACGGGTCTTTTCAACGAACGCTATTTCAACATGGTCCTCTCAGCGAAGGAGAATCGCCACCAGCCATTCATCCTCTTCTATCTGGATCTCGACCTCTTCAAGCCCATCAATGACACCTACGGCCACATCACCGGCGACCGGGTGCTCCAGGAAACGGCGAAGCGCTTGCAGAAGTGCATCCGCGAGAGTGACTACGCCTTCCGCATCGGCGGCGACGAATTCACCCTCGTGATTTCCTCTGACTACAACGAAGCGCTGCAGAAGAAACTGGAAGAGCGATTGGTGAAAATCATCTCCGAGCCTTTCTACGTGGATGGACATAAACTCCAGGTGGGCTGCAGCTTAGGCGCTGCCTCCTTCCCGAAAGAGGGAACCGACGTGGCGAAGATCCGAATCCTCGCCGACCAGAGGATGTATGAGTGCAAGGAGAGGAATCATCAGGAGAGGTAGTGGTTTAGGGATAAGGGATAAGGGATAAGGGATAAGGGATAAGGGATAAGGGATAAGGGATA
>CAVHZP010000341.1:0-2228 GCA_963640485.1 bacterium
TAAGGGATAGGGGATAAGGGATAAGGGATAAGGGATAAGGGATAAGGGATAAGGGGGCTAGTGCGAACATGTCGCTGAGAACAAAGTGCGCCCCGCGATGAGCGGAAGCGTCCTGCACTTTGCTAACCGCTAGCAGGGGGCCATCACCCGCTGGCGGTTGAAAAAATATTTCTTACTTGCGTTCATTGTGGGAGGCACTTGGCTTTCAGCGACCCTGTCGCACTAGCCGACCAGCAGCCAGCAGCTGGCAGCCAGAAGCTGCATCGACATGTTCGCATCAGCGGTATCAGCACTAGCCCGCCTTATCCCTTATCCCATATCCCTTATCCCTAAACCTCTAAGCCCTCACTTGAATTTCTAAAGTCTTCTCCTTCTAACTGATAGCCATTATCACACAGGCTTGATTTTTTCAATACGCCCATATAAAATATATAAGAATTTCTAATAAGTGGCTTATATACTGTAGTCAAGTTCGAAAATAACAAGTAGTAATTAGTAGTCAGTAATTAGTAATTAGTAGTCAGGGCGCATTTGACTTCTTAGCTAAATGCGTCCTGACCACTGATTACTGATTACTGATTACTAGACCGACAACGTTACACACAAGGACTCCCACTCTCATGAATCACTACGACAAGAAATACTTCAAAATCGCACTTCCTGCCGCATTGGAAGGGCTCTTCATGATCCTTCTGGCATCCACGGACCTGATCATGGTCGGCGCGTTGGGCGCGCTGTCCATCGCAGCGGTCAGCATTTTCCTGCAGCCCCGGCTCATTCTTCTCTGCTTCTCAAGGTCCCTCGCCTCTTCGGTGACGCTTCTGGTTTCCAAAAGTGCCGGCGCCGGAAATACCAGCGATTCCTCAGACGTGATGAAGAAGTCGCTCCTCCTCTGCGCCATCTTCATGGGCCTGCTCCATCTGATTTTCTACATTTTCCTCCAGGATATTTTCTATCTCTTAGGCGCCAACGATGACTACATGGCCGAAGCCATGGCCTATGGGCCCATCGGGCTGGCGTCGGTCTATGTGACGTCTCTCACCCTGATTCTCCAGGCGGTGCAGCTGGGCTACGGCCGCACCAGCGTCATCATGAAGACCAACGTGAGCGGCAACATCGTGAACATCGCGCTCAATGCGCTCCTCATTTTCGGCTACGGCCCCGTGCCCGCCCTGGGCATCACCGGCGCTGCCATCGGCACCCTGGTGAGCACCATTTTCACGCTGGCATGGACGGCATTGATTCTCCGAAAAGAACATTTCTTCGAAGGCGGCTCTTACATTCCCGATAAGAAATATTTCAAAACAATCCTCCCCATTCTCGGCAGCATCCTTTCCGAGCAGGGGAGCGAACGCATCGGCATGGTCCTCTTCGGCCGCATGGCGGCGGGCCTGGGCACCATTCCCTTCGCGGTCCACAGCATTTGCATGAACATCTGCGACGTGTACTACGACTTCATTACCGGCTTCGGCAAGGCCAGCATGGTCATGGCGGGCCAGTCCTGCGGCAAAGGCAGCGAGGAAGACTGGAAAGCCTACAAGCGCTGCGGCATCAAGTGGAGCCTCCTCCTCTCCGCCATCGTCTGCGCCGCCACGATTTTCTTCAGAAACGACATCTTCGCCCTCTACTCCGATGACGCAGCGTCTATGGAAATCGCTTCCGTCATCATGATCTTCGTGGCTATCGTCAGCTTCCCGGAAGCCCACGCCCTCCTCTCCGCCGGCATCCTCCGCGGCTCCGGCAAAGCGGCACAGGTGGCAGGCTACTCCTTCGTGTCCATCACCTTCCTCCGCCCCCTCATCACCGCCTTCTTCCTCTACGTCCTGGACATGGGCCTCTACGGCTGCTGGTGCGCACTTCTCTTAGACCAATTCATCCGCGCCACCTGCGCCACCGTCCTCATCTACCGCCTGGAACACAAAGGTTGGCGGGCGTTGATGGCGGAGGTTTGAGGCGTTACCGCTGTCGGTTTAGTAGTCAGTAATCAGTAATCAGTGGTCAGGGCGCATTTGGCGCCAGTGCTTACATAGAGATGTTACCGCTATTGTCCACAGTCAAATGGCAAACGGTTCACGGCTACAATGAGGAAGCATCCAAATGCGAACCGACTACCGACTATTAGCCCCTCCCGCACTCAATGCTATTAAGTTAAGGATTTTAAATACCAGCAGTAACAATCATTATGTTACGCAAGCCTTACGCGCGTAGCCCCTTGGAGAAGGGGCGCG
>CAVHZP010000342.1:0-2221 GCA_963640485.1 bacterium
GTTGACCGCCCCATTGGGCGATAGCGATTTCGTAGTCGGTAATCGGTAGTCGGTATTCGGTGGCCGATGGTCGGGGCGCGTTTGGCTGCTGCCCCATCATGACCGTGAACCGTTTACCGTGTAACCGTTGACCGGCGCCTTTGGCGATAGCGATTTCGTAGTCGGTAGTAGGTGGTCGGTAGTCGGGACGCGTTTCCCCATCCCAAAACTCGCGCCGCTACATAATTTGATGCGGCGCACCTACACTCCTCCCTCCTGCTCCTCACTTTTGAGACAGGCATCACCCGGCCTGCGGCCACCCTCTTCTGGGAAGAGGGCTTATCCCTGGTCTCGAGCATGAAAAAGGAGCCCCGCTTTCGCGAGACTCCTTTTTAGAGAAACACTGATTCATAGGAAATAATTATTTCGCCACGCTCTTCTCCACCGTATCAGACAGTTCCATCTTCGCGAGGATCATGGCAATCTGTTCCTTCATTCGTTCATTGTCCGCCTTGAGATCTGCGATTTCCTTGGCCTGGGACGCATTGTCCTTTTCCAGGACTTCGTTTCTCTGGCGGAGGGCTGCCACTTCATCGGAAAGAGCCGCGCCGGTCAGGTACGCGCCCTTCTGGCCATGGCTGCCCAGCTTAAAGGAAACGCCCATATTCATCATCGACTCGCCGTCGCCTACGGTGGCGCCGATGGAGAAGGTGGTATCGTCATTCGGCTTATAGAAAGCACCGATAGCGCCGGCATTGGCATTCTTATAATGACCAAAGCCCGCAGCCATAGAGAATTTATTATCAGGGTCGTATCCCTCCGGACGGAGCGCCGCCAGCGCTGCACTGCCTGCACCCACCTTATTGATATCCCGGGTCAGCGAAGACTTGAGATAACTTATATTCCGGTCTATGGTACTATTCATCTGGCCCACATTCACTGCGTCCGTATCATTCACGCCAGCGGCCACATTCGTCAGTCGGCGTTCCGCATTCGCAGCGCCGAAGGAAACCACATTCGCCTCCGTCGCCGTGGAACCACTGCCGATGGCTACCGAACCGCTACCCGACGCACTGGCGCCATTGCCAAAAGCCATGGCATTCTCAGCGGAAGCGGCCGCGCCGGTGCCAAGGGAAATAGAATCATTGCCGCTGGCGTTGCTCCCGTTCCCTAAGCCGATGGCATTGGTGCCGGTGACCGTGGCATCTTTGTACTGGGTTTTCTTCGCAATATCTCCCAGCTCTACCGTAGCGTTATGGATTTTATCATCTAACGCTGAAAGATTCTTCCCGGCGGAATTGGCTTTCGAAATATAATTCTCCGAAGTGATCTCTGCGCGTGTTTCTGCATACAGGTTTGCGCCGGAGACGAAGCCGTGGTCAGTGTCTGCTACCTTTTTCATAGCATCGAAGGTAGCCAGTACCGTGCCATCATTGGCAACGAGCTGATTGTGCTTGGTTACTACGGCATCCTCACCTTCACCGGTTGTCTCCGTCCAAAGGCTCACGGTCTGGTCAGTCTTAGCGATCTGGTCCCACACCGCTGCATCATTCGCAGAATCCCCCGCCGTCACATTGGTAATGGTACGCGTAGCGACTCCCGTTCCACCGCCGACGGAAACGGAATTTAATTCCTTGGTCACGGAATTTCCCCCCAGAGCTACGGAGTTTTCATAGTTCGCTTGGGCATTCTGCCCCAGAGCCTCTGAATTATTGACAGCCCATGCCCGAACCCCCACCGCGGTTCCAGAAACGCCAGCCGTTGCATTAAACCCCACCGCGGTTCCATTATCACCAGTCTGTGCACTAAGTCCCATCGCGGTTCCATTTATACCAGCCTCTGCACTTTGTCCCACCGCGGTTCCATTATTACCAGCCTTTGCAGTATCTCCCACCGCGGTTCCAAGCGAACCAGCTGATGCACTATCTCCCACCGCAGTTCCATTTCTATCAGCTGATGCAGACGAATCGGGTATAGTCCCGCTCACTTCAGTCTTTGCCCATACCAATTGCGGGAGCGCCAGGGCGCCCAATGCCAGGAGTACCGCCGCTGTCAGTGTGCTCCATTTTTTCGTTCCGTGTATCATGATACGTTCCTCTCTCATAATGAAATAAAAAGCGCCCTCCCCGATTCTTTGGAAGTGCGCTAAATCGGATTCTACCCGTAGGGTACTACCCCCCCCGATTTTTGTCAATATATTGTGGTTATGAAATTTTGTTATAGTGGTGGATACAAATCACGT
>CAVHZP010000343.1:0-2211 GCA_963640485.1 bacterium
AACAACCAGCCTTTGGCTGGGAAAAGAAGCCCTCACTTCGTTCGGGGAAATGCACACCTCACTACGTTCGGAATGGCGTCTCACTGCATCCCTGCGTCGCTACGCTCCTGGCGATGCAGTTCGCTTGCACACCCCTTTGGTCCCCTACGGGGCCCACCTTCCCCCCGAAGGGGGGACTGGCCTACGGCCAAACACTGGGATGCTCGGGGGTGGTGGAGGGAAAACCTTTACAACCGGCCTGGCGGCCGAGAAAAAAACATGCAAACCGCCCTACGGGCGTGGAAAGGATGCCCGCTGCCTCCAATTCCTGATTACCGACTACCGACTACCGACTACAAAACCGATAGCGTCCAAAGCTCCAACTTTAAACCTTTCTATAACTCTCACGAAAAAGTCAAACGGAAAGGAAATTTTTCGGTATAATGGAGACAGCTATAATTTCTTTGCGAGAGGAAACGGATATGAGACAGTTGTCTAACAGGCAGTGGAAATATGTGATGTGGTTAGGAGTCCTTGTGTGCTTGATGGCGGGTATTTACTGGTATACGCACCGGGAGACGCGGGGGGCGAAGGCGGCGCCTTTGAAGCCGGCGGTGACGGTGGAGACGGTGGCGCTTCGGGATATGATGCGGCGGGTGGTGCTGTCGGGTGAGACGGTGCCGAAGGCTTCGGTGGATATTTCGCCAAAGTATGCGGGCCGCATCGCGGAGGTGCTGGTGGATTTAGGGGACTCGGTGAAGGCGGGGGATGTGCTCATCGCTGAGGACACTAGGGATCTTTCGATTTCCATTGCGGAGAATAGCGCGGGCAGTGAGGCAGCGGCTGCGGAGGCGGTGACGAGCCGTTCGGAGTATGATGCGGGGATTTTGAAGGCGGAGAGTGACTATGAGAATGCGCTCCGGACCTATGAGCGGTATGAGACGCTTTTCTCGGCGGGGGCGGTGTCGCGGCAGGAGCGGGATGATACGTATCGGGCCATGATGTCGGCGCGGGCGTCTTTGGAGAGTCTGGTGAATCAGGATATGGGCGGCCGCCCGGCGGTGGTAGCGGCGAAGGTGGCGGCGGCGCGGAAGGCGGCGTCCCAGGTGGAGGCGCTGGAAATCCAAAGGGAGGATATGACTCTGGTTTCTCCTATCGATGGCATCGTGGGCTATCGGGACGCGGAGGCGGGCGAGTGGGCCACGGCGGGGGAAAAGCTCCTCACCATCGTGGACAATAGCACGCTGTATCTCGATGCGGCGGTAGCGGAGCAGGATATGGCGGTCCTTCGGGAGGGCATGGAGGTGACGGTCTCCATCGACTCTCTGGGCGAGGCGGTGCCGGGGCGGCTGATCTATCTCAGTCCGGCTATGGACGCGACGACGCACTCGTATAAGGCGCGGCTGCTTCTGGACGCAGGAAATATTCCGATTCGCGGCGGCATGTTCGGCCGGGCGCTGGTGACGGCGGTGCAGCGGAAGGATACGATCTATGTGCCGAAAGAGGCCGTGGTGGAAAATAATGGTAAGCGCTATGTCTTCGTCATCGATGAGGAGCGGAAGGCGCATAAGAGAGAAGTGGTCCCCGGGCTTTCGAATGATGAGAAAGTGGAAATCCGCTCGGGCCTCTCGGTGGGGGAAAAGGTGGCGGTGAGCCATATTTCCAAGCTGAAAGAGGGGATGGAGGTGAGTGGACAGTAGGAGATAGTCACGAAAGTGAGAGCTGGAGGTCTAGGGAAACGCTGATTAAATCGAAGAGCCAGAAATCATACGAATTTTTATGCAATACTTCGTCAAAGAAATCCTCAAATAGGCTCACTATTCTCGGATTCCTTTTCCTCGTCTTGCATAAAAATTCTAGAATGATTTCAGGCAACGATTTAATCAGCGGTTCCCTAGTAGTCGGTGGTTAGTGGTCGGTAGTCAGGGGCGCGATTGATTTCTGCGAAAGGCGTCGGCGTTTTCCGCTGTCGCTGTTGGATCCCTCGGCTACGCTCGGGATGACGGGCATGGGAAGACCGCAGTGTCAGTGGGCATGCTTTGGGCTACTGCTGATTATGCACCTTCGGTGCATTCCATCCCGCCCTATTGGGCGGCGCCTTCTTCAAGTAATGCTATTAAGTTAAGAATTTTAAATACCAGCAGTCAGAATCAGTATGTTACGCAAGCCTTACGTACGTAGCCCCTTGGAGAAGGGGCGCGCGATAGCGGGGGATGGAGTGACTCGTGAGAG
>CAVHZP010000344.1:0-2206 GCA_963640485.1 bacterium
CTCCAATCCCTGACTACCGACCACTGACTACCGACTACAAAAGCAATAGCGTTAGCGTTCTTTTCCTCCATCTTCCATTGACTTTCCCCGCGTTTAATGCTATATTAATGCCAACCAAGCGATGAAGGAAAAGAGTACGATGCCGCTCCTTCTCATAGCGAGTCCGGACAGTGAAAGCGGATAGAAGAAGGTATCGGAAGTGCGTTCCGGAGCGTGGAGGCTGAAAGGGAGTAAGCCTTCCGGGAATTCCCGTTACAGAAGATGAGTTTCAATAGGAACTCTATGAGGCCGATGCGGTGACGCAGCGGCGAAATTGGGTGTGAATCACGAGCCTTTCGTCCCATGTGGGGACGGAAGGCTTTTTGTATGCTTATAAGGAGGGCAATTATGGGGGTTCGATGTTGGAGAGGTTTAGTAGTCAGTAATCAGTGATCAGTAGTCAGGAATTGGAGGTAGGAAAACGCGCCCTGATTACTGACCACTGATTACTGATTACTCAATTTATAGCGGTATCATCTCAAATAAAAGTATAAAATCAAAGGAGACAATCATGTCTAAAAATGAGGATGTAAAAAATCTGGCGCAGCAGGTGCTGGAGGAAAATAAAAACAAAAAGCAGGGGCACCAGTTTATCTGGTGGATACTGGCGCTCGTGGTCGGCGGGGCTTTGGGCTGGCTGGGCATCAAGCCGCTGAATGATCTGTTCAATTTCATTGCCACCGTATTCACCCGGCTCTTCCAGTTCATCGCCGTGCCCACCATCGCGTTGGCGGTGATCACCACCCTGGCAGCGCTGGGCGGGAAGAAGGAAACTGGCCGCATCTTTGCTCACGCTGTGGTGTACACGATTCTCACCACCGTCTTTGCTTCAGGCATTGGCCTTGTGCTTTACCTCTGGGTGGCGCCGGGCAATCTGCCGGCGGACATCGTAGGCGCCGGCGCTGCCGCAGTGCCGGACAAGCTGGGCGCTGTGACTTACTACGATCACATTTTGAGCGTAGTGCCAAACAATCTCTTGCAGCCATTCATCTCGGGCAATGTACTTTCTGTGATGCTCATCGCTGCGTCCTTCGGCCTGGGGCTCGCCTTCATGCCGCGGACGGAAAATAGAGAAATGCTCTTAAAAGGGATTCTGGGATTCCAGGAACTCCTCTTCACTTTGATCAAAGCGCTCCTCACCATTCTTCCTGTGGGCATCCTTGCCTTCGCCGGCCAGCTTTCCGCGCAGATCGAAGCCGGCGTCATCGTAGGCGCTTTGGGGAAATACACATTGGTCATCATGGCCAGCAACGCCATCCAGTTCTTCATCGTGTTGCCGCTCTTCCTTCTGGCCAGAGGGCTGAATCCCTTGGATGTATTCCGCAAAATGTCTCCTGCCATCGCGGTGGCGCTTTTCACCAAAAGCTCTGCCGGCACGCTGCCGGTGACTCTGGCATCGGCAGAGAAAAATCTCAAAGCGAATCCCACGGTTTCCCGCTTCGTCCTTCCCATTTGCACCACCATCAATATGAATGGTTGCGCCGCTTTTATTTTGATTACGTCCCTCTTCGTCATGCAGAATGCCGGCCTTGAACTTTCCATGGCCACCATGCTTACCTGGCTCCTGGTCTCCGTGCTGGCGGCGGTAGGAAATGCCGGCGTCCCCATGGGCTGCTATTTCCTCACACTCTCCCTCATGAGCGGTATCGGCGCCCCCATTGGCCTCATGGGGATCATCCTTCCGATCTACACCATCATCGACATGGTGGAAACGGCGGAAAACGTGTGGTCCGACTCTTGCGTGTGCGCTATGGTGGACCATGATCTGGAAGGGAAAGTGTAGGGGACGCTATCGGTTTAGTAGTCGGTAGTCGGTAGTCGGTAATCGGTAGTCGGTAGTCGAGCGTGTTTTCCTGCTATCCCACTACCGTGAACCGTTCTCCGTAAACCGTTTACCATGCTTGGGTCAGATAGCCTGGTAAACGGTTACACGGTAAACGGATAACGGATGTGAGGTGGGCCCCGATTACCGACCGCCGACTGCGAAGCGCGTAGCGGTATTGTCGAGAATGGGATAGCAATTAAATGCGTCCCGACTACCGACTACCGACCACCGACCACCGATCACCGACTACTGACTACTGACTACAAAATCTCCCTTGTTCTTTTTACCTATGCTATAATAAGTCCAGTAAATCCCATTTCCAGAAGGAGGAAGGAAGTATGA
>CAVHZP010000345.1:0-2199 GCA_963640485.1 bacterium
CCTTCGGTGCATTTCTATCCGGCCCTATCGGGCGACCCTTCTCCAAGGGTCTACTCCCTCACGCTAGCGTAACAATCTGCTTTAAACTGCAGCATGAAAATCCTTAACTTAACAGCATTGGTAGCGGATGGCATCACCCGCCCTATGGGCACCCTCTTCAGAGAAGAGGGCATGGCACATGGGACGGCTTCGGCAAATGCGCCCTGACTACCGACCACCGACTACTAAACCTCCACCGTAAATCATCGAAATTATTATTTCTTCGCCTCGAGTCTCTCTTTCAAATACTCTTTGAAATTCACGATGCGAGTGGCGGCCCAGTTTCCGTTGACGTCCTTCTCCATCTGCACCTGCCAGGTGAAATCTTTCTGGAGATCTTTGTCGTGGAGTTTCACGTAGGCCATGGCGATGCCGTCTTTCTCTTCCACCTGGAAAATATCGGTGAGAGAAAGGGCAGAGGAGCCGACATAGGCGATGAGAGTCTTCACCGGTTTATCGAGAAGAGAGCCAGACGCGTTGGCTTCTTCTTTGAATCTGATTTCCGTCTGGCGGATGAGCTCCTTCACCACTTCTTTCTTGATGCTCTTCACCAGGGAAGCGGCGAGGCGATGTTCCGGCAATTTGTCCGCCTGGAATTCCGCCAGCACATCGTCTAAGGCGTAGGAGTAGACCTGGTTCAGATCCACCCGCTTCTCGAAGAGGTCGATATCCTTCTTCTGTACCGCCTGCTGGATTTCCCCCGCGGCATAGGCGGGCGTATTTTGCCAATAGAAGAAATATCCACCAGCAGCGATAGCCAAGACGGCGGCGATAAATATCCCAATTTTTTTCATCATAGGAAAACTCCTTTCATGCAATAGCGTGGTTTTCCTTATTGTAGCAGGGGAAGGGATAAGGGACAAGGGATAGGGGATAAGGGATAAGGCGCATTTGATGAAGCAGTCCCATGTGCCAAGCCCTCTTCGCTGAAGAGGGTGCCCGTAGGGTGGGTGATGCCATCCGCTACTCTCTCCCATCATCCGGCCTGGCGGCCACCTTCTTCAGAGAAGAAGACATATGCGCATTTCCCGCTACAGCTAAGTGAGCCTTATCCCTTATCCCCTATCCCTTATCCCTCGCGCACTAGCCCCTTATCCCTAAACCTCCAGCTCTTATCTCTCACGCACTATCCCTTCTCCCTATTCATTGTTATAATAAGAGCGGATTTTCATTCCAAATCTTTTGATTTCGTGATATGATAATTAGTATAGAATTAGGAGGAAATATGGGCTTATTAGATGAGACGATCAGCCGCATCGGGCCGCTTCACCAGGATGCCATGGAAACTGCCGGGAAACGCTGGCGGGATCTGTACCTGGGCATGGGCAATGTGGGTAAGATGGAGGACATGGTGACCCGCTACATCGGCGTCACCGGCGAGGAAATGCCGGAGATTCCGAAGGGTTGCATGGTCATCGCCTGCAGTGATCATGGCGTGTACAAGCAGGGGGTGTCGGCGTATCCCCAGGCCACCACGGTGGGCATGACCAAGTCCTATGTGGTGGTCAAAGGTGCTTCTGCCAATGCCATGGCATACTATTCCGGTATGGATATGGTGGTTGTCGACGTGGGCATCAATTTCGACATGTCCGATACTCCCGGCCTGCTGGATAGAAAAATTGCCTGGGGCACACAGGATATTTCCGAAGGCCCGGCCATGAGCCGCGCGGAAGCAATCCGCTCCATTGAAATCGGCATTGAAATCGCCGAGGAAAATGTGCGCAAGGGCTACAAAGTTTTCACCATCGGCGAAATGGGGATTTCCAATACCACCTCGTCGGCCTGCATTCTGGGCGCGTTTAATCACTGGAACGCCATCGAAGTGACCGGCCGCGGGACCAATATTTCCGATGAAAGACTTCGCCATAAGGTGGAGGTGGTGCAGAAGGCGCTGGACGTGAACCAGCCTGACCCCACCGACGGCCTGGACGTGCTGTCAAAAGTGGGGGGCTTTGAATTCGGCTGCCTCACCGGCGTCATTCTGGGCGCGGCAGCAAACCATGCCATGACCATCATCGATGGGTTCAACACCACCGCCAGCGCGTTCATTGCGAAAGCGCTGTGCCCTCAGGTGGTGGACTACCTCATGGCGTCCCACCTGTCTTTGGAGCAGGCACACAAGAAATCTCTGGCGGCCCTGGGGCTGACGGAATATATTGA
>CAVHZP010000346.1:0-2176 GCA_963640485.1 bacterium
CCATCATACCCATTCTCTATATACGCCGCAACATCCCCTGCGGCATTTTATTTTTTATTTAACAATCCCTACAAGTTCCTTCAATCCCTCTTGGTACAGTATAGCCAGTGAGGCGGCGCCTCTATTCGTTCACGCTACGAATCTCTCCTTACAAGCCGGCGCGCCTCATCACCACTATGGGAGGTTCCGGAGTCGAAAGGTAACTCGCGCACCTGCCTCCCCACTACCGTGATCCGTTTGCCGTATGACCGTTTACCGGCGCCCTTGACGATAGCATCAGCACACAGGGGTCACGGTCACACGGTAAGCGGAGCGCGGTAGCGAGAAAGCAGGCACGCGCACCACCACTCCTCACTTCTCACTCCTCACTCCTAACTTTTTCCCCGGAGGCATACCATGACCAGATTTCTACGCGCCCACCCCTACTTCACCTTGCTCTTCTTTTCCCTCTTCCTCTACCTGGCGGGAAATCAGTTGCTGCCGGTGACTGACACCGCCGAGTCCAATTACGCCCTGACCGCAAAGGAAATGGTGCTCTCAGGCGATTGGATTTCCCCGCAGATCTACGGTCACTACTGGTACGACAAACCCATTTTCTACTACTGGGAGCTGGCACTCTCCTTCGCCCTCTTCGGCTTCAACGAAATGGCCGCCCGCCTGCCCGCCGCCCTCTTAGGCACAGCATCCCTCCTCTTCACCTACTGGTTCGCCCGCAGAGTCTACGGAGAAAAAGTCGGCTGGCTCACCGCCATCATCCTGGGCACCTCCGTGGAATTCTGGCTCCTCTCGAAAGCCGTCATCACCGACTCCACCCTCTTCCTCTTCATGAGCGGCGCCATTGCCTTCTTCTACCTGGGCTACACCGAAGACAGGAAATATTATTTCCTCTGCTACCTCTTCGCCGCCCTGGCCACCCTCACCAAAGGCCCCATCGGCATCCTCCTCCCGGGCCTCGCCGCCCTCCTCTTCCTTGCCTACAACAAAGACCTGTCAGAAATGAAAAAAGTCCACCTCTTCTCCGGCCTCGCCCTTTTCTTCGGTGTCTCCGGCCTGTGGTACGGCCCCATGTACTACCTCCATGGCTCTGATTTCATCCTGAACTTCCTTGGCGTCCACAACTTCCTCCGCGCCACCGTTGCCGAGCACGCCTCCCACAACACCTGGTACTTCTACTTCATCGTCTACCTCGTCGGCTTCGCGCCCTGGAGCTTCACCGTCCCCTACTCCCTCTACAAGAAATGGAAACAAAACGCCCTGGATCTCCGCTCCGCCTCCGGCGCCACCCAGCTCCTCACCATTTATGCCGCTGTGGTCATCATATTCTTCGAACTCATCGCCACCAAATACACCACCTACACCTTCCCCGCCCTCTTCTCCCTCTCCATCCTGACCGCTCTTCTCTATAAAGACATCTCCCTTCGCATCGAGAAAACCGCCCTCTGCGCCGGCGTGATCTACACCGCCCTCGCCATCCTCATCGCCCCGGGCATCATGCTCTCCCGCTCCGGCAAAGAAGTCGGTCAGGCCCTCGCCCAGATGGACACCACCGGCCAGACCATCGCCTTTGTAGGCGACTACCGCACCAGCGCCGTCTTCTACAGCGGCAAGACCATCTACTACGCCGCCCCCAGGAAGGAAATCGAATCCATGCGCCCCGGTGACCTTTCCTGGAACGCCAAAAACGTCATGCCCCTCATAGCCGAAGAAGACCTCACAGGAAATGAAAGCTCCATCATCATCGCCAGAACCACCGGCCAGCCACCCATCCTCACCGCCATGAGCGAAAGCGAAAACGCCGCCGAAATCCACGTCCCTGGGCAATATACCATCTGGTTCAGGAAGGGATATAAGCTGGGGTGATGAGTAGGAAATAATGCGCTACATTTCCTCGCCCGCAGGGTGGTTGTTGGTTTACAGTGCCCCCTCCGGGGGAATAGGTGGTAGCGAAGCTACCAAAGGGGGTGGATTTCTCGAGCGAAGCGAGGTTGGCTTGTTTTCCTCGCCCGCAGGGCGATTGTAAAGGTTTATTTAGGGAACCACTGATAAAATCGAAGAATCAGTGATTCCCTAGCTATGGAAAGCCAGATGAGGAAATTAACAAATAGCATCTCTTACCGCTTATCGCAAATAAAACCAAATAACCGGCCTGACGGCCGAAGGAAAACAAGCCAACCTC
>CAVHZP010000347.1:0-2151 GCA_963640485.1 bacterium
CTAGGGAAACGCTGATTAAATCGAAGAATCAGAAATCATACGAATTTTTAAGCAATACTTCGTCAAGAAAATCCTCAAATAGCTCACTATTCTCGGATTTCCTTTCCTCGTCTTGCATAAAAATTCCAGTATGATTTCAGATAACGATTTAATCAGCGGTTCCCAAGCAGAGATGAGTTGAGATTCGTCCGGTTCTAAGGACAAAAGAAATAGCACGCCTGTCGAATTGCTCATTGACAGGCGTGCTGCTTTTTGCTCTTCTTATATCATTCCGAAGTGCTGCAATGCTTCCTTGATTGTTTTTTCTTTCTCTGGGGAAACACTGATTCTTCGATTTAATCAGCGGTTCTCTAGCGACAAAGAGGTCGGTCAACGGTTACACGGTAAAACGGTTCACGGCTATGATGAGGAAGCAAAGAAACGCGTCCTGACTACCGACTACCGATTACCGATTACCGACTACAAAACCAGGAGCGAGAAATCACGCCTTTTCCAGTAGCGCCACGGTCTCCACGTGCATGGTCTGGGGGAACATGTCCACCGGCTGCACGTCTTTTACTTCATAGCCCAGGGTTTCGAGAATTTTAGCATCTCTGGCGAAGGTGGCGGGGTTGCAGGAGACGTAGACGATGCGGGCGGGGTTCATGCCGGCGGCGGCGGTGAGGACGTCTTCGCTGCATCCGGCGCGGACGGGGTCCATGACGATGACATCGGGGCGAAGGCCTTCTTTGTAGAGCCGGGGCATCCACTCGCCGGCGTCGGCAGCGTAGAATTCGGCGTTGGAAATATGATTTCTTTCTGCATTTTTCTTAGCGTCTTCGATGGCTTCTTTCACAATCTCGATGCCGATGACGCGGCCCGCTTTCTTTGCCAGGCACAGGGAGATGGTGCCGGTGCCGCAGTAGGCGTCGATGACGGTTTCGCCGCCGTGGAGGTTCGCGCGGGCGAGGGCTTCTTCGTAGAGCCGCTCAGCTTGCAGGCGGTGGACCTGGAAGAAGGAGAAGGGGGAGACTTCGAAGGCAATGCCGCAGAGGGAGGCGGTCAAGGTTTCTTTGCCCCAGATATGATGGATCGTATTTCCCAGAATCGCGTTGCCGGGATGGTTCTGCACATTGTGGTAGATGGAAACGACTTCGGGGAGAGCTTCCTGCATTTCTTTCACCCACAGGTCTTCGTGGGGGAGTTTGTCGGTGGCGGTGATGATGACCGCCATGACGCGGCCTTCGTCACCCACGCGGCCCATGATGTGGCGAATGGCACCTTTCTTCGTTTTTTCGTTGTAGGCGGAAATGTGGTGGCGCGCCATGAAATGCTGGGCAAAGCGGAGGAGCTTGTTATTGATTTCTTCCTGAATGAGACAGCCGTCGATGGGAATGACCTGGTGGCTGCCCTGGCGGTAGTAGCCGAGCACGGCGCTTTTCTCGCCTTCAGCGGCGGGGATGGCCATTTTATTTCTGTAGTGCCAGGGATGGGCGGCGCCGATGATGGGCTTCACCAGGTCTTCGCTGACGCCGCCGATGCGGCTCATGACATCACGGACCCGGCGTTCTTTGATGGAGAGCTGCCCTTCGTAGGTGAGATGGGAAATCTGGCAGCCGCCGCAGCTTTCGTACACCGGGCAGGTGGGCACGGTGCGGGTGGGGGACGGGACGTCGATGGAAACGAGGCGCCCTGTGGCGTAGGATTTCTTCGCGGTCACGATGGAGGCAGTGACGGTTTCCTCCGGAAGCGCGCCGGGGACGAAGAGGGTGAAGTCTTTCACCGAGCCGATACCTTCGCCGTGAATGCCGAGGTCGCGAATGGTGAGGCTGTGGGTCTCGCCGGGTTTGACAGGAATATTTTTCTTGGACATGGAAGCTCCTTTTGCATTGAGATGATGAGAGTGCTTTAAAACTTTTCTCTTATTATATGGGAAGAGAGTGCGTATCGCTAGTGGTTTAGGGAACCACTGATTAAATCGTTATCTGAAATTATACTGGAATTTTTATGCAAGACGAGGAAAGGAAATCCGAGAATAGTGAGCTATTTGAGGATTTTCTTGACGAAGTATTGCTTAAAAATTCGTATAATTTCTGATTCTTCGATTTAATCAGTGTTTCCCTAGTAATCAGTGGTCAGTAATCAGTAGTCAGGACGCATTTGGCTTCAGAG
>CAVHZP010000348.1:0-2151 GCA_963640485.1 bacterium
ACTCTTGACTGTACTGAAAGGAGAAACGTAATCAGTAATCAGTAATCAGTAATCAGTAATCGGTGGTCAGGTGCGCCAGTTCGGCGTGCATTGTATAGTCTTGGTGAAAGTCCAGACCCAGTAAAGCTTAGCAAGCAGCTGGTACCTAGACCTTGGGATTGTAGTCGTGAGGCTACAGTCTAAGCGTAGGCCGGGGAGCACAAGAGCCATAATGCGTAGCGGTAATCCCGCGAGCGTGAAGCAGATTCAGCCCCGTAATGACAAAGTGTGGTAGTCGATTCTTTCCGACTGGAAGCAGACAGTAATGCATGGGTCGTTATGCGAGAAACATGCAGGTGCCACCGGGGTCAAAGTGCATGGCGAGTGTGCAAGATACAATGCGCGTACCTGGGAGGCCTGATGGAATCCGGAAGGTAATGGGAATTGAATCCCGATAAAAGAGGAGAGACCCAGATGTTCCGTCAGGAGTCGGACTGTCTCATAGTAGTAAGGAAGTCTGTGAAAGCAGATGGAGCGAAGGGGACAGCAAATAGTTGCGCCGTTGCACAAGAACATTCAGACACCAGAGGTCAGAAAGAATGGGAAACCGGGTGCAAGGGATAAGATTTCTACGGAAATTGAAAGCTATTTGAAGAGCCGTATGCGGGAAATCCGCACGTACGGTTCTGTGAGGGGCGGACGGGGTAACTCGATTCCGTCTACTCGACTGGTCGGTTCGCGATTACCGGCTTCCTCATATCCGTGGTACCGTTATCCGCTCCCTTTGACGATAGCGAGAAATGGAGTGGGCTACGGTTACACATAAAAGGTTTACGGCTACAATGGAGAAGCAGCCAAACGCGTCCTGACCACTGATCACTGACTACTGATTACTAACTCGATAGCGGAAAACCGCAAGAATGAGAGAGCAGTCAAACGCGCCCCGACTACCGACCACCGACTACCGACTACAAAACCAATAGCCTTATTTCCCGAAAGATATACAGGAGGAATCATCATGCAGAAAGAACGACAGAGCAATTTCGAGCTGCTTCGCGTTGTTTTGATGTTCCTGATTGTGGCGCACCATTATGCGATGTTCTCCGGATTTGCCTATTCGGACGACCATTTCTTCAATAAAATTTTCCTGCTCTTTTTCGGCTCCGGTGGGAAAATCGGAGTGAGCGTGTTTGTCATGATTTCCGGCTATTTCCTGATTCAGAAAGGCTTCAGCTTGAGAAAGCTGGGGCGTTTTATTATGCAGGTTTGGGGATATAGCCTGGCCATGGTGGCGCTCGCCTGCGGGCTGGGGATTTTTCGCGGGACCAGCAAAGAATTGATCGAGTATTTGCTTCCTTTCGGATATATGAGCTGGTTCGCCCATATCTATTTGTTGCTTTTCCTCCTGATGCCGTTCTTCAATACTTTATTTAAGAATTTGGAGAGGCCCTTGTTTCAGAAATTCCTGCTCTTGGGCTTCACTTTGTGGTATTTGATTCCCACAGTCGCCGGCCTGGCGGGTATGCGGCTTCCTATGGGCACTTCCATTTTGATGGATTTTATTTTCCTCTACGGCATCGGTGCCTACATTGGTCTCTATGGTGAGGAAATCCATGTTTCCCATGCCCTGGGGAAGGCCGTCGGCTTGTATGTAGCCATCGTCTTTTTGGATATATTTTTTGAACAAATCCATTGGGAGCTCACGAATCAGCCGGTGTATTTCGCGGAAATGAACAGCGCTTTGATGCTGGCGGCATCGGTGTATCTGTTCCTGGCTTTCAAGCAGCTTCGCATGGGCTACAGCCCTTTGATTAATAAAGTCGCAGCCACTACTTTTGGCGTCTATTTGATTCATGATAACGATTTGTTTCGCCTGTTTCTGTGGCAGGAAATTTACCCGTTCCTGCAGTGGTACGACTCGCCGCTCCTGCCGCTGTACTCGATAGTTGCGGTGGCTATCGTTTTCTACGTGTGCAGCTTCATCGATTTTCACCGCGTGAAATTCCTGGAGCCGCGGTATAGCCGTTGGGTGGATCGGGTAGTGGGGAAGTGGGGAAAGTAGTGCTGTTCCCGCTAGGGAACCACTGATTAAATCGTTATCAGAAATTATACTGGAATTTTTATGCAAGACGAGGAAAGGAAATCCGAGAATAGTGAGCTATTTGAGGATTT
>CAVHZP010000349.1:0-2127 GCA_963640485.1 bacterium
TTGCGCCATTGGGCCAGAAAGTCAGATGAAAAGCGATTTAATCAGTGTTTCCTTATAGGTTTAGTAATCCGTGATCAGTGGTCAGGGCGCGTCCCGACCACCGACTACCGACCACTATTTCCCCCAGCGGTAGCATCACCCGCCCTACGGGCACCCTCTTCAGAGAAGAGGGCTTTCCGCATTTGACTAAGCTTGACTAAGCCGACAAATGCGCCTTATCCCCTATCCCCTATCCCCTATCCCTTATCCCCTATTCCCTATCCCTTATCCCCTGTCCCTTATCCCTAAAATCTTTGTAATACTCTCCCTCCCCCTGCGTATAAAGAACAAAAGAAAGAGAAAACCATTTCAAGAGGAGTGATGAGACATGATTATCGATATGGCAGCCATTATGGAAAACCCCGATTCCCGGCGGGAATTGGCGGAGTTCCAGGAACGCATGGAGTCCCTGCCGGAGGTGCGGGCGATGATGAAGGCGGCCAGCTCTATCGAGGACGCTTACGAAGTCGCAAAGAAATTTGTGAAAGTGAAATTCGAATTGTTCAAAGAAATGTGCATGGATGCATGGACTTATTTCGCAGAAGACAAGACCATGCTGGCTGATGAAGTGTTGGATGACGTGGTGGGCGGATCGAATTGGTTCACCCGCTGCTGGGAAAAGTGCAAGGGCACCATCATCACGGCAGCCGTCGTGGCGGTCTGCGTGGTGGGCGGTGCGGTAACCGGCGCGGTGATCGGTTGCGGCGTCGGGGGACTTCCCGGTATCTTTGCCGGAGCCGCTATCGGAACTATTGCCGGTGCTTCTGTAGGCGCGGGGATTCTCGCAGCTGTTCATTATGGCACTGACATAGAAATAGATTTCTTTAAATAACAGGAGGATAAAAACATGGCAGACGTAGAAATCGATGTAGAAAAGTGGCTGGCAGCACCTCGCGCCGCAGAAACTCTGGAGATGGTCCGCGAGAAACTGGAAGCGGACGAAGAAATCAGCGCAATGATGAAGGTAGTAAACTCCATCGAAGGCGTGTATGAAATCGTGAAGAAATGTGTGTACATCCAGTATGAAAAGTTCAAAGAACTTTGCGAAGGCATGATGGCACATTTCAAGGATGACAAGGTGGCTCTCGATGATGCGACACTGGACAATGTGACCGGCGGCTGGAGCCTCAGCAAATTCTGGAACAATGTAGTTTGCGCTACCGTTTGGGGCGCTTGCGCCATTGCCGGCGCTGTAGGCGGCGTGGCCGTCACGGCCATTGGAGGCCCGGCAGTCATCGCCGGTTTCCTCGGCGGCGCCACCATCGGCTACGGCATAGGCCTCTGCATCACCGAAGCCATCGGTCTTCAGTGGCAGGAATAATTAGAAAAGCAGGAGCGGAGCTCCTGCTTTTCTTTTGTGCAGTTGGATGCTATCGGTTTAGTAATCAGTAGTCAGTAGTCGGTGTTTCCTTAAACGCGTCCTGATTACTGATCACTGACTACTGATTACTGATTATTAAATACTCAGTCGCCAACCCGCCATATTTCTTGTAACGCATCCGTCTCTTCCGCGTATAAGAACCAGAAAGATATTTCGAATCATTAATTCCCCCAAGGAGGATGTATCATGGTAGATATCAAAGTATTTATGGCAAATGAAGCAGTCGCTGAAAACGTGGGCAAGCTGGAAGCAGTGATCGCAGAGGACAAGGAAACCTGTGCGATCCTCGACGCTGCCCAGTCGGTGCAGGACGTATTTGGCGCTGTAAAGAAATACGTAACCATGAAGTTCGAAGCCTTCACCGCTCTCTTCGATGATGTAATGAACTATTTCAAAGAAGACAAAGCTGTCCTTTCCGATGAAACCCTGGATTGCGTAGTCGGTGGCTGGAGCTGGAGCGGCCTGTGGGAGACCGTGAAGAAGAAAGCAGCGGCCATCGTCATCGGCGCCGCTATCGGTGCAGCCGTTGGTGTCGTGGCTGGTGCTGCGACCGCAGCCGGAGTCGGTGCTCTCATCGGTGGCTTCGCAGGCGCTATCGCCGGTGGCATCGTAGGCGCTTTGGTCTAAGGAAAAAGCAGGGGCGAAAGCTCCTCTTTTTTCTTTTGGCGTGATGGAACGCTGGAGGTTTAGTAATTAGTGATCAGTGA
>CAVHZP010000350.1:0-2126 GCA_963640485.1 bacterium
CTGCCCACCGACTACTTGCTAAGCTGTTTCTCCTTGAGCCAATCTTCCATGACGCCCGCCACCTCTTTGTTATTGAGGTCGGCCATGAGGAAATGGGTATTTCCTTTGACGCCGATGTCCGGGAGGTAGACCACCTTCGCATCGCCGCCGTATTTCTTCATGACGGCTTCCCATTTCCGGGCGAGGTTCAGGCGGACGCGCCAGTTGTCGAGGCCCCAATGGCTGTCGGGCTCGCTGCCGGTCTTGATGTTATCGCCGAAGTAGACCACCATGGGGATTTGGAGAAGTTTTTGGAAATCAGCGTCACTGACCTCCATGCCCGCTGCGGGGAAGGGGCTGGTGGTCTCTTCTACCGGCGGCACTTCGCCTTTGGGAAAAGGAAATGTGCCCGGCTCCAGTGCGATGACGCCTTTCACGTGTTCCGAGCGGGCTGCTGCCAGCCAACCGGGACCGCCGCCGGCGGAGTGGGTGATGAGGACGCTGTTGCCGGCTTTCTCCATCACGGCCACCAGGGACTCTGCCACCAAACCCACATCGAAGGCACCGGTGTCCGGCGTGATCTGATAGAAGAATTGAGCGCGGGACTCTTCATCGCGGGGGACGGCGGCGTTTTCGTAGTAGTTCGGCCACTGCCCGATGCGGAAGTTGTCATACCAGAGCTGGTCCTGCGGGATCGCTTTCAGCGCAGCGGGGACAGTGGAATTTCCCGCGCGACCTCTGCGGGGTTCATCGACGATGTAGGTAGGAAATCCTTTGGCGAGAAATAAATTCTGGAAACCGTCGCGACCGTCGGGCGTGGTCTCCCAGGTTTTCCCTGACTGGCCGTAGCCGTGAAGAAATACGAGGGCCGTCTTTTTGGCGTGGGCCGGTTTCTGCCAGAAGACATAGGCTGCATCGCCGTGGAGGGTCTCGCCTTCGAAATTGGTGGGCTCTGCGTCTTTGTACACGCCGGGGGCGGTGATGACTTTGCCGCCGGCGAAGAAGCTCCCCTGGTCCGCCAGCGTCACCGGCCGGTCCATGGCGGACGCGCCCACCAGGCAGAGGGACCAGAGCGCGGCTGTCAGGAAATGTTTGGCTTTCATTTCCATTACCTCACCAGTTTTTCTTTTCCTTCGTGCTGTCGTGCTTGGCTTTGCGTTCCTCCACCATGCGGACGAACCATTCCACCATGTTCGGGTCCTGGTGAGAGAAGAAGGAGCTGGTCTTTTTGTCCAGGGCGGCGATGGCTTTCATGTCTGCGTCGCTCAGGTGGAAATCGAAGACCTGGAAATTCTCTGCCATCCGTTCTTTGTGGGTGGACTTGGGAATCACCACGATGCCTCTCTGGATGTGCCAGCGGAGCATGACCTGCGCCGGCGTCTTGCCGTAGGCTTTCGCGATTTCAGAAATCACCGGATTGTCGAAGGTGCCTCCTCTGCCTTCGCCGAATGGCGCCCAGGCCTCCAGGCGAATGTCATATTTCTCTGCCCATTGCTGCATCTCCTGCTGCTGGTTGAAAATGTGGGTTTCCACCTGATTCACCATAGGCTTGATGCGGTTGAAGGAAGCGAAGTCCACCATCCGGTCGGCGTAGAAATTGGAAATACCGATGGCGCGGATGGCACCGATTTCATACAAATCCTCCAGCGCCCGGTACGCGCCATAGGTGTCGGAGAAAGGCTGGTGGAGAAGCACCAGGTCCAGGTAGTCCGTCCGCAGTTTCTTCATGGAGTCCATCACCGACTTCTTCGTTTCCTCATAACCGTAGTGCTCCACCCAAATCTTGGTGGTGAGGAAAATATCTTCTCTCGGCACTCCCGATTTCTCGATGGCGCTTCCCACTTCTTCTTCATTGAAATAGCTTTGCGCCGTATCGATGGCGCGGTATCCCACGTCCAACGCGTCAAGCACGCAGCGCTCGCACTCCTCCTTCGTCACCTGATAGACACCGTACCCGAGGATCGGCATCTGCACACCGTTATTCAGCGTTACATATTCCATTTGCACTCACACTTTCTTTAAAAACATATATATATCCTGTGTCTTTATCATAAAGAAAACGAGACCTCGAAAGAAGTCTCGTTTTGTTATGCAGTATGAACCTTGGGGTTATAAGTGAGCAGTGCGCTAGTGCTTTTGTAGTCGGT
>CAVHZP010000351.1:0-2114 GCA_963640485.1 bacterium
CGGCGGATTGGAAATCGGCGGGGAGAAGGAGGGGCCGTTCGTGTTGCAGGGGTAATACTGGAGGTTTTGTAGTCGGTAGTCAGTAGTCAGTGGTCAGGGCGCATTTACCACAATGTAACCTCCTTCCCCTGGAAGGAGGGGGACCGCGTAGCGGTGGAGGTTGGCTTTGTGAAAAGCCCTCTTCTCTGAAGAGGGTGCCCGTAGGGCGGGTGATGGATAAGAGAAAGCATCATCCGGCCTACGGCCACCTTCTTCAGAGAAGAAGGCAAACACATTTACTGCCCGCCAGCGCCAAACGCGCCCCGACTACCGACCACCGATTACCGACTACTCAATCGATAGCGGCGTTGTCACCATGTACGACCAGCGTCAAACGCGCCCTGACCACTGACTACTGATTACTGATCACTAAGTCGATAGCGGTATCACCTCCATGCCCGCACCAGCGAATCTATTTCAAGGAGCCTTTCAACCATGAACATGATCAAAAAAATACACCGCCGGTTCATTCTGCTCGCCACGTTGGCGGTGTTCATCATCGAGGCGGTGGCGTTGTCGGTGATCAATGGGATGATGTACTACATCGTGCGGGACGACATTCACACGGTGCTGACTTCGATTTCCCAGAACGGCGGCGTCATCACGGCGCGAAATCACGAGTCCTCCAGCTGGCTGAATGACGGCACCTGGAGCGGCGAGGCGCCGGAGTTTACGTACCAGACCCGCTACTTCTCCGTGCTTTTCGACGAGGACGGCGTGGCGAAGGTGACGAATATCAATCACATCGCTGCCTTCACCGCCGAGGAAGCGGTGGAGAGCGCGGTGAAAGCGGCGAAGAGCGGCATGGTGGAAGGATTTTTTTATAAAAATCGCGGCTGCTACTCCTACCACGTGAGCCGCATCGAGAGCGGCGACGTGCTGGTGGTGATCCTGGACTGCACCCGCGACATGGGGGCGGTGAAGGCGTTTCTGAAATATTCCTGCCTCTTCGGGCTGCTCTGCATTCTCCTCTTCGTGGGGATTCTTACATGTCTTTCCAAGGCGGCGATCCGTCCTTTCGTCAGAAATGTGGAAAACCAGAAGCGCTTCATCACCAACGCTAGCCACGAATTAAAAACGCCGGTGGCCATCATTTCCGCCAACGCCGAAGCCTTGGAGCTCATCAGCGGGAAGAATGAGTGGACGGGAAATATTCTCGCCCAGGTGAAGCGGCTCTCGCTCCTCATCAATGACCTGGTGCTCCTCTCGAAAATCGGCGAAAGCTCGGAGAAGGACATCGTTCTCGAGGACACGGACCTTTCCTCTGCAGCCACGGTGGCGGCCGACGGCTTCCGGCAGATGATCTTAGACAGCGGCAAGGCGCTGACTCTGGACGTGGAGCCCGCGCTCCGCGGCATGGTGGAGCCAAGACTCTTCTCGGAAATCGTCAATATCCTCATGGATAACGCAGTGAAATATTGCGACGACGGCGGCACCATCACCGTATCCCTCCACAAAAAGAAAAACAGCAAAGCAAAAATCCTCGCCGTGTCCAACCATTACAAAGACGGACAGGCAGAGGATTACGAGAAATTCTTCGAACGCTTCTACCGCGGCGACACCTCCCACAATAGCAAGAAGGCCGGCTACGGCATCGGCCTCTCCATGGCCCGCGACATGGCCACCCTGATGAAGGGGAAACTGGACGTGGCGTATAAGGACGGGGTGATTACGTTCTTTGTTGTCGTTGGGTGACGCTGGAGGTTTAGTAATCAGTAGTTAGTGGTCAGTGATCAGGGCGCGTCTGACTGCTGCTTCATTGTAGCCGTTTCTCACATAGCAAAACCGGCGAAGCCAATGGTGTTTAAATACCATTGGCTTCGCCGGTTTTTATTGCATTTAATTTTGCTGGTAGAGATTTTTATGCTGAGGGGTAGCATAAAATTTGTTACGCAAGCCTTACGCGCGTAGCCCCTTGGAGAAGGGGCGCGCGATAGCGGGGGATGGAGTGACTCGCAAGAGGCACAACCAGCACTAGCAATATCATGGAAAGCTATACGCAAACATCAGCATGCTTGAGGCTACTGCTTATTATGCGCCTTCGGCGCATTCCATCCCGCCCTATTGGGCGGCCC
>CAVHZP010000352.1:0-2095 GCA_963640485.1 bacterium
CGTAAAGGGTATTTCCTCTTGGACGGGCTCATCGGACTTCTGATCCTTTCGGCGCTGTCGGCGTCGCTATTTCCTTTCGCTGCGGCGTCGCTCCGGGCCATGGACCGGCTGACCCACCGGGGGCGGCTGTATAGCGAGGGGATGTACGCCATGGATTTCATGGTGGAGAAGCTCCGGAATGATCTGAAAGCGGGGAGCGCGGCGATTTCCTCGGACGCCTATTCCTTCAAGGCTTACAACCAGTCCAGCGTGGCGTCGACTTATAAATTGTACCTGGACTCGGAGAAGTTGAAGCTCTTGCTCTACACCGGCAGCGTGGAGCCGGTGACGGGGACCGCCAGTGGCAAGGAGGTCTACGCGCTTCGCCGCATTGACGATACGCCTCTCTTCCAAAGAAGCGGGAAGGCGCCGCTGGAAATCGGATTTCAAATGCACCACCAGATGAGCGGAGAGGACGCGGATTTCCACACGCGGATTCTCTCGTACACAGATTTTTATAGAAAAGGGGAAGCCCTATGAAGAAACGCAAAGGATCAATGGCGATTTGTCTCTTGATCCTTTTTTCTATGCTATTGACGCTGTTCACGGCGCTCCTCTTCTTCCTCTCCCATACCACCGCCGAGGTCTATCTCTACCGCGAGGGCCAGCGCTCGGTCTACGCCGTGGAGAGCGGGGCGAATTGGGCCATCGGTTATCTGAAAGAAGGAAATCGGGAGAGCACCACCGTGACGCTCACGGAAAATGGCTGCACGGTGACGGTGAAAGTGAAGATGAATACCAAAGCCGACGGCGGCACCATCGAGTCCGCCGCCGCTGACAGCGAGGGGGGAAATAAAAAAGTCCTCCGCCTCACCTATACACTAGGGGAAGCGGAGGATGAGGCCACCGTCACCGTAACGGACATCGTGACATCGGTGCAGTGAGGGGCGGTGGCCGCTGGTGCGTACAGGGAGAGGACCACGCTATCGATTTTAGTAGTCAGTGATCAGTAGTCGGGGCATATTTTCCTGCTTCCTCGCGGTAAGGGGAAAGCAGCTTCGCGCGGCTCTGATTTCAAAACTTGCGCCACATCCATTTGGAAAGCGGCGCGAGTTTTTGAAATTGGTAAGCGCGATTTTATTTTTCAAAATTCGCGGCGCTTCTTACTTTGTGCGCCATACTACACCTTGAACCTTGCACCCTGAACCTTTTGTCTCCAATCAGCTTTCCTGCCAAATCAATGGGGCACGCCCCCGTGGAACTCTGAACGTTTTTTTCAATTTCAGTTATCGCAAAAGGGATTTGCAATTCAACTCAATTTAACTCATTTCAATTCAATAATTGAGTTACGTCAATTCAATTGTTGAATTAAAATGAGTTAAATTGAATTGGAACCCCAAATGGTATGCGTAAAATGGAGGTGAATGGCCGCTATGAATGAATTATCAACGCTATGTAGTGAACGGAAATTGAGCGAAAAAGAATTGGCGGATAAGACGTATATTTCTATGCAACGAATCAAGCCGCTTATCGAAACATTGATTGAGCGGGGGTTGGTGGAGGAAATAGGTCGCGGTGCGCATCGAATGGTTATGCTGAGCCGGAAGACCTATCAAAATGCAGGAAAGACGAAGGAATATGCGCGGCAGAAAGGAATCGATCAAGTCCGTTTTCCGGAAATGATTTTACAACTGGCGCAAAATCAAAATGGGGTCATTACCAAGACCGACGTAGTCGAACTCCTGCATATTACGAAAGCGCAGGCTTACACGATCTTGCAGCAATTGTGCGAAAGCCATCAGTTGGAGCTTCAGGGAAGAGGCCGCTATGCGCGATACAGGCTACCGGGAAAGCAATGATTCAATCAGTTCCCTTGTATTATGATGGGAAAATCAAAAAGGAAAAGGCTGATAGAGAAAAATTTCTCTGTCAGCCTTTTTTCGTGTTTTATCGGTGTTCCCATTAGCGGTTTCGTAGTCGGTAGTCGGTAGTCAGTGACCAGGGCGCGTTTGAGTGCTTCCTCACTACCGTATAACCGTTAAGGATTTAATCAGTGGTTCCCTAATTCCTCAATGTGTGCGAACAAGAAATCAATGAAATACTTACTTGCCAACGG
>CAVHZP010000353.1:0-2090 GCA_963640485.1 bacterium
CAAGTATAGTGCG
This sequence comes from bacterium, assembly GCA_963640485.1. Taxonomy (GTDB): domain Bacteria; phylum Bacillota; class Negativicutes; order Veillonellales; family Dialisteraceae; genus Dialister. Next base: position 14 of record CAVHZP010000353.1, read on the forward strand.
GCTCCCGCCAGTGCGAACATGTCGGTGCAGCTCCTAGCGGCTAGCTGCTGGCTGCTAGCCGGCTAGAGGGACATCTCACCAAAGAGCCAAGTGCGTCCCGCATTTTCTGCTTTTCTAACCCTCTTCCTCTGGAAGAGGGAGGACCTGAAGGGCGGGGGCTTAGCTGGCGAAGCCTTTCCTGTTAAGCCCTCTTCTCTGAAGAGGGTGCCCGTAAGGGCGGGTGATGGCTGGCACTAGCGGTCGCAAAGAATGTGCTATTTCCGTTAATTGCGGGATGCACTTTGCTTTTGTCTCCATGTTCTTCTAGCCCGCTAGAAGCCAGCAGCTAGGAGCTAGGAGCTGCAGCGACATGTATGCACCAGCGGTCATCTGCAAATAAAAAAGCACGCTTTCTTTTGTAAGAAGGCGTGCATTTTTGTTGTGGGAATTATTGTGGTATAATGTGAGCGAGGCAGTTGGCAGGGCTATTCTCGTACTTTCTCGCAAGAGGGGGTGAGGCCATGAGCACCTTTGAAACGCTTTCACTCATGATCGCTTTCGGTTCACTCATCGTCCTTATCATTTCCGTGTGTAAGAAATAAGGCGTGAAAAAAGCCATCCAATGGCTTGGAAGGCTTCCTTCAACAGAAACTATTGACGAGAAAGCCAATTCCAGACCAAGGATGCTAGCTGTCTCTTTCTATTTCCCATTATAGCAGGAAATGGAAATATGTAAAGGTGTAAATTTAGTAGTCGGTAGTCAGTGGTCAGTAGTCGGGGCACGTTTGACGAAGCAGTCCAATGTGCCAAGCCCTCTTCACTGAAGCATGTGATGCCGTTGAAAGCGAATCGGTAAGGAGGAGACATGATGGAGCCTATACAGAATCATGCGGAAATCAAAATGGAAAGTGAAGTGCCCAATGCAGAGACTCTCGCCGCGTTCGAAGAGGTGGAGGATATGAAAGCTCACCCGGAACGATATAAAAGTTACACAGATTGCGCAGAGCTAATGGAAGATTTACTCAAGGAGTAAGTTTGACGGAAATGTGATATAATGCAAACGAGGCAGTTGGCTAGGCTATTCTCTTACTTTCTCGCAAAGAGGAGGTGAGGCTATGAGCACCTTTGAAACGCTTTCCTTAATGATCGCTTTCGGTTCCCTCATTGTCCTTATCATTTCTGTGTGTAAGAAATAAGGCATGAAAAAAGCCACCAATGGCTTGGAGGCTTCCTTCAAAAGATTTTAGTTAGGAGAGAAAGCCGTCCGGTCCAATGGATGCTAGCTGTCTCTTTTCTATGTCCTATTATAGCAGGAAACGAGAATATGTAAAGGCATGAATTAGGGATAGAGGACAAGGGATAAGGGATAAGGTGCGCAATTAGCGGAAGCAAAACATTTCTTGCTTTCTGTAAGCTCGGGACGCACTTGGCGTATCGGTGAGACGTGCTAGTAGCCGACCAGCAGCTAGTAGCCAGCAGCTAGGGAACCACTGATCAAATCGCTTTTCATCTGACTTTCTGGCTCAATGGCGCAATACTTCGTCGGGATTTCCCTTACATACTTCGGTATGCTCAGGAAATTTCTCCTTGTCTTGCACCATTGGGCTGGTCATAAATTCAGATGGCGATCTAATCAGTGGTTTCCTAGAAGCTGCAGCGACATGTACGCACTGGAGCGAACAGCATTAGCGGCCCGCCTTATCCCTTATCCCCTATCCCTTATCCCTAAACCGATAGCGAAAAAATACTTCCCAACCCCTTCCCCTTCGTGCTATAATACGAATTACACACTTATTTACATACGACGTCCAAGGTCGGGCAGAGAGCAGATGCTTTCGCCCGGCCTTTTTGCGTAGGAGGGTAGAGGCGATTTACGCTATCGGTTTAGTAATCAGTAGTCAGTAATCAGTAATCAGGATAGATTTGAGGGATAGTAAGAATTGGCGTGTTTTTTCGTAGAAGGTGACTTGCCCGCTTTCACGAAAGGTAAAAGCGTCCTGATCACTGACTACTGATTACTGACCACTAAACTGATCGACTTTCACAGGAGGGACAGCCATGAAGAAATGGAGAGATTATCCGGAGAAGCAGGGTCTTT
>CAVHZP010000354.1:0-2088 GCA_963640485.1 bacterium
CCTCCTCTTATCTAAAAAATGTATATCACGATGCCTTTCAGTATACGCTTTCGGGAGTGAGGTTGCAAGTAAGGGGAAGGTTCGATGATTTACGCTGGCGGTTTAGTAATCAGTAATCAGTGGTCAGTAGTCAGGACTCTTTTGGCGCCATTCCATCATCGAGATGTTACCGCTATCAACTTAGTAGTCAGTGGTCAGTAGTCAGTAGTCAGGACGCGTTTGGCGCCAGAGAAAAGTATCAATCAATCAGACAATTCATTCAGGCAACAGCGCATCCGTTTTATTTACGAAATACAAAGAGGTGCTCGTGCGCGATAAGGAGGAAATTATATTTCACACTGTTCGTTTTCCAAAATCCAGTGGCTTTGCAGTTGTGCTGTGTCTTGATGATCAATTCCTTCAACGTGAAACCCGCTTCCAGAAATTTTTCCATCACTTGGAAACTCAAAGGCTGCATGCAGCCCTTCTTGCGAGTGTCGCCCATGAGAATAGCGCAGAATTTTCCTTTCTTCAAAACGCGATAGCTCTCAGCGGCAACGCGCTCCATTTCTTTCAGGAAAGACGCAAGCCCGCAATGGGATATGTCCTCTTTAATATCTTCGCTATATTGGATAATGTCTGCATAAGGCGGGTGAGTGCAAACAAAATCCATGGACTCATCGGGCAGGAAATCCAATCGCCGAGCATCGCCCTTGCGAATGATAACTTGCGTGGGCGTGTCCCAGGAGAAATTGCATTTGTCCTGGCAACGCATCAGCGCCGCCGGATTCACATCAACACCAATAATATTTCTCCGAAGCAGCTTCGCTTCCACCAGCGTCGTTCCTCCGCCGGCAAATTGGTCGAGTACCCAGTCGCCCTCCTGCGAGTAGCGAAGGAGAAGATTACGCGGAATATAGGGCGACCAGTTTCCGCGATACTTCGCATCGTGGGTCGCCCAGCTCCCGCGCTCCGGAAAATCCCACACTGTATTCATTTGGAGTTCGAAATCCTTCGGCTCCCATTCTTTCTGTTTCATAACTTTCCCCTTGCCCCATCACACAAGAACGCTCCGGAAAATACCGTCCTCTAAATCGCGGATATTATAAATCGTTTCCAGCACATCGAAAGTTTCCTGCAAATTTTTTCTGGCGCTATGCCACCCCTTGCCGTCGGTGAGCCAGACGAAGGTGACGCCGGGAATCGTTTTCACTTCATTGGCAATGGTCTTATAACTTCGCGCCGTTTCATTCAGCTTGGAGCCACCGCCGGTGTAAAAATTTGTTTCCATGACATAGATCTGCTTGTCCGTCTTCACTACATAGTCGAACCGCTTCTCTGCTTTGCCGTTATTGGAAACCGCCGATAAATCTGCGCCCCACCTCTGCTGAATCTCGCTGATATACATTTCCTTGAAATAGGTGGCGCCTTTTTGAAATCCTGCTTTCACAATGAAGTGCTCCACTAAATCCTCCATCAAATGCCCACCGCGATTTTTCCTGCCATTGGAATCCAGCCCCGTCTCCACGCCGGTGACGTAGTCCATCAGATTTCGAATGTGCTGCTCCTTCATCAAGCGGAACAATCCTGTTTTCCGCATAAAAATTTTGTACTGCTCCAGGCTACAATTCGGCGATTTAAAATTGTACGTATACGCGCCATCCTCATCGGTAGCAGAAATTTCATTGCTTCGCACCGCGAGCAAAATGGGAATGCACTTCAAGACCTCGGGATATCGCTCCATGAGCTTTTCGAAATCTGTTTCTATATCCGCTGAACCGATAAGCGAATTTAAAATGTGAAGCTCCACTTTGATGTCTGCTGCATTTCTGTAGACCTTCGCGAAATCGGTGTAGTAATCGTAGCTGGCAATGCTATCACGGAACGTAGCAAGCCATGTCTCAAAATTCCGTTTCATGGCTCATCCCCCTCTATAGCATTCAGAATCAGCACTTCATTAATTTTTCCGCGCTTCGCGCCCTGGCTATTGATACTTCTAGACGCTTTCACCGTCAAGATGCGATAGTCCTTATAAAGCTCGCGGATTTCTTCGCAGTCCGAATTGGATTCGATGAAGGGAATGCCCCGATTTCTCAAATCATCGCAGGC
>CAVHZP010000355.1:0-2077 GCA_963640485.1 bacterium
GTATGCGCGGGAAATTCCTCCTCGTCTTGCACCATTGGGCTGGTCAGAAATTCAAATGGCGATTTAATCAGTGTTTCCCTAACGCCCCAAAGTAAAAAGCAGGAACTCTTCGCTCCTGCCTTTTCTTTATTTACTAGCCTGGCCCGCTACCACGATGGCCGTGGAGCCGCCAACGCCAACGACGGCGCCAACGAGCCCGCCCACCAGAGCGCCGGTGGAAGTGGCAGTAGACGCGACAAGCAGTGTGCCAAGTGCTGCGCCGGCGCCGGTGCAGCACAGTCCGATAGCCGCAATAAAGGCCGCACCAACAAGAATGTCCTTTTTGTAAGTATTCCAGAAATTGCTGAAGCTCCATCCGCCGACCACAGCGTCCATGGTCTCATCAGCCAGTTCTACCTTGTCGTTTTTGAAATAGTCCATCACCGAGTTGCACAATTTCTTAAAAGCTTCCAAAGGCATAGAAACAAACCGCTTGAAGACTTCGTACATATCCTCCGGCGACTCCGCCTTCTCTATCATAGCGGCTACTTCTGCATCACTATAAATCAATTCCTTCACCTTCGCCATCGCTTCCGGTGCCTTTTCGCTATCCATAATGGCAGCGACTTCCTGATCCAATGTAGCCAATACTTCTTCGTTTTCCATAACCATTTTCCTTTTGGGAAATATAATGAACATCTTTATCCATTATACGAATAACGCAAAGAACATATTACAGCGGTTTATTCTCTACTTATTATAAATATCATTCGTAATGAGTCCACCGGTCACAGCCCCGGCGCCGCCGGCTACCAGGAAACCGGCGGTAGTAAAACCGGCCACGGTGCCAATGCCTTCGGCAGCAGCGCAGACACCTACCAGTGCACCAAGACCAGCCCCCAGGGCGCCTGCGGTCACCGCGCAGCCTACTACGATAGCAGTAGCGATGATAGCTGTTTTGTATTTCTCCACAAAGCCCCAAAAGCTCCAGCCCCCCACCACGGCATCCATAGTCTCATCAGGGAGTGCCATCTTTTCCTGACGGAAAGAATCACTGATCCTTGCGCAAAGTTTTTTGAAATCTTCGAACTTCATTACCAGGTAGCGCTTGAAAACTTCATACAACTCTTCGAACGACGAAGCCGCCTCCAGCGCTGCTTTCACTGCCGAATCCCTCTCCAGCGCTTCCTGCACCTTCATAGCCTTTTCCTTCGTGTCTTCTGCCTGAAGGAAATGAGTCAACATATCCTGTTCCATAATCGTATCCATTAGACTCTCCTCTTTTCAAAACTATTTGGCTTTTGTTTATTATACGCGTTCGAAAAAAATTTGTTACAAAGGAACCGCTGATTAAATCGAAGAATCAGCGGTTCCTTTGTAATTGAGTAATCAGTACCATAGAAAAAGCAGGAGCTCTCGCCCCTGCCTCTTTACCTTATCCTCTGGCAGTCACTGCATCTGCTACCAAAATTCCGGTCGAGCCGCCGATGCCAACGACGGCGCCAACGATCGCGCCCACAGCGGTGCCGGTGCAGCTCAAGGAAGCTGCAGTCACCAGGCAGCCGACGGCAGCGCCAAGACCGGTGAACATCAACCCTGCCACCGCAATCACAGCGACGCCGGCAATGATGCGCGTCTTATACGCCTTCCAGAACTGCCCAAAGCTCCAGCCGCCTACTACGGCATCCATGGTTTCATCGGAGAGAGCCACTTTGTCTTTCTTGAAATATTCGGTCACTGAGTGGAACAATTTCTTAAAAGCTTCCAGCGGCATAGAAACAAATCTTTTGAAAACGTCATACATATCTTCCGGCGTCTCTGCCTTCTCTACCAGGTCCTGCACTTCCGGATCGCTATGCATGACTTCTTTCATCTTAGCCAGTGCTTCCTCCGACTTTTCGCTATCCAGAATAGTTGCGACTTCCTGATCCAATGTAGCCAATACTTCTTCGTTTTCCATAATGATTCTCCTTTGTGAAATATAACTTGAACTTCTCTGTCCTTTGTACGCCAGGCGTGAGAATGTATTACAAGAAATTTTTCGTGGTCGGTAGTCGGTAGTCGGTAGTCGGTTCGCGTTTGACTGCTTCCTCACTAC
>CAVHZP010000356.1:0-2059 GCA_963640485.1 bacterium
AAGGCGGTCCCCCTCCTTCCTGTGGAAGGAGGTTAAAAATGAAAGGTCCTTCCACTGGAAGGACCCACCTTATATATACCCACTTCCTCTGGAAGGGGGAGGGCCCGAAGGGCGGGGGTTGGTTCCGCAGAAAGCCCTCTTCTTTGAAGAGGGTGCCCGAAGGGCGGGTGATGCCTTGCACTAGCGGTAATCTCCTAAATGCCGAAAACGCCAAACGCGGGACGCACTTTGTGCTCATCGATATGTATCTCTAGCCTGCTAGCAGCCAGCAGCTAGCAGCTAGGAGCTACACCGACATGTATGCACCGGCGGACGCGTCCCTAACGCCTAAAAAATCCCCGTATCTGATTAAGCAAAGACGGCGCATCATCCACCCTATATTTCCCCGCCACGAAATCCGCCGGCCGCTTGAGTCCCATGGTATACGCGAAATACATGGTGTGCGCCATATTCACCATATACGTCCGCGTCTCCTGCACCAGGAAATGCAGAAACGGCGGCGGGATTTCCTCACCCTGCACCGAACGCCGCAAATCCTCCAAGAGCAGCCACACCTTCTTATCGAAATCCTCCTCATCCGTCCGATCCGTGATCGACAACGTGAAATTCGGGAAATACTTATAATAATACGACCGGTTCTTCGGATCAAAGAACGCCCACTGCCGCATGAAAAGATTCATCTTCAAATACAGCTTCTCCGAGAAATACAAATTCTTCGGCGTCAGGAATCCCCGCATCTGCATCCGCTTCACCCAACGCGTGAACGTCTTCCCCGAAAGACAACCGCGCAGGAACGCGTCCTTCAGCTTCCTGTCCTGCCACAAGTACGAGGCGTAGAACGCCACCACCTCCATGCGGAAAAGCGCATAGCGATACAAGAAACACGCCGCCGCCGGCGACGCCACCGGGAGCAAATTCCGCGCCGCCTTATCCAGCGTCGCCATCATCTGCGCACTCTCCCACACCTGATCGCTATAAGACAGCCCGATCTCCTCCGCCAGCGCCTCCGAGAGATGCCGCGGCAGCGTCGCCCTCTCCTCATGGAAATCCGGATCACAGAACGCCATAGCCGAAAGGAAATCCCCGGCGTCCACCTTCATCTGCGAAAGAAATCCGAACGTCTCCTCCCGCAAGAAATCCGAAACCGGCAAAAGAGAAATCCCCGTTTCCTTTTCCAATAGCGAAAGCAAAGAAGAAATCCCCGTTTCCTCCTCCGCCAGCGAAAAGAAATGAGACAACACCTCCCGAAGCGCTGCGAACTCGCCTGCCATCTGATGCGTCACATCCAGATCCATCGCCTTCGTGAGCGCAAACGAAAGGAACGGCGACCCCTCCGCCTCCATGCGGATAAACCGATCCGCCAAAGCCAGCCGGAAATGCACATACTTCCGCACCGTAGCTTTCAAAGCCGCCACCGGCGCCTCCGGCAACTCCTTCGCCGCCTCCGCAAACGCCCGCTCCAAAGAAATCCCGCGCTTCGAAAAACTCTCACAAGCCAAAGGATAAAAATGCCGATTCATCCGCGACACCAGCCGCCCCATGAGCCCATCCTTCCAACGCAAAAGCTCCGCATCCGTCATCACGAACACCTCCCTTTTATATATACCTTATTATACAATGTAGGAGGGGGTGAGGCTATCGGTTTAGTAGTCGGTGGTCGGTAGTCGGTAGTCAGGGGATGGAGGCAGTTGGATGAAATGACGGACGCGAGAGTGGGAGACTTAGTAATCAGTAATTAGTAGTCAGTGATCAGGGCGCATTTTCCGCTATGCAACCTCCTTCCTCTGGAAGGAGGGGGACCGCGAAGTGGTGGAGATTGGCACCGCGCCAAGCCCTCTTCTTTGAAGAGGGTGCCCGAAGGGCGGGTGATGCCTTTGAAAGCGTGGAGTGTGAAGAGTGGAGAGTGGAGTGGTGGTGCGGCGCACAAATTAGAAGCGCCGCTAGTTTTTTTAAATAGCGGACACGCGTACCCTTTGCGACCGCTTTCTTGCCATGTTCTATTACCCTTAAACGCGTCGCCCCTTGGAGAAGGGGCCGCCCAATAGGGCGGGATGGAATG
>CAVHZP010000357.1:0-2051 GCA_963640485.1 bacterium
CCTTATCCCTTATCCCTTATCCCTTATCCCTTATCCCTTATCCCTTATCCCTTGTTTCACAGCGCCAAACGATATATTTCCTCTAAATCCTTGGCTGTGAGGGGGACGAAGCCGGGGATGACGCCTTCCTGATTTCCTTTCCAGGCGATGGTTTTGGCTGCCATTTCTGCGAAGCGGGTGTCGGTTATGCCGATGTCGGAGAGTTTGGCGGCAAGGCCCAGTTCTTTGCGGAAGAATTTGGAAAGTTTCTTGATGCCTTTCTTGGCGATGTCCATGTCGCTCTTGCCTTTGGGTTTAACGCCCATGACGTTCACGGTGAATTGGGCGATCTTGGGGGCGGTGGTTTCATCGAGCACGTAGGTGAGGAAGGCGGGGGTGAGGATGGCGAGGCCGAGGCCGTGGGTGATGCCGTAGATGGCGGAGAGTTCGTGTTCGATGCCGTGGCAGGTCCAGGCGACGTGGTGGCCGCGGTCGATGTAGTTGTTGATGGCCCAGGAGGCGGTCCACAGGAGGTTGGCGCGGGCTTCTTCGTTGCGCCCGTCGGCCATGGCGATGGGGGCGTAGTGGATGACGGAGCGCATCATGGCTTCCATGAATCCGTCGGTGGCGGCGAATCCTTTTTCTGTGTTGAAGTAGACTTCCATGAGGTGGGAGAGGATGTCGGCGGAGCCGGCGGCAGTCTGGAAGGTGGGGACGGTGTAGGTGTGTTCGGGGCAGAGGAAGGAAATCTTCGGCTGGAGGGCTTCGGCGGTCCAGCCGTATTTTTCCTGGGTGTCTGGGTTGGTGATGACGGTGCAGGCGTTCATCTCGGAGCCGGTGGAGGCCATGGTGGGGATGGCGATGAGGGGGAGGGCTTCGGGAATCTGGGCGCGGTTCTTGATGAGGTCCCAGGGGTCGGCTTGGTAGGGGACGGCGCCGGCGATGGCTTTGGCGGCGTCGATGACGCTTCCGCCGCCGGCGGCGATGATGAGGTCTAAGTGTTCTTTGCGGCAGAGGTCGATGCCGGTGCGGATGTCCTGGATTTCGGGGTTCGGTTTCACGCCGGCGAAGGAGTAGCCGGTGAGTCCGGCGGCTGTGATTTCTTCGGAAATCTTGTCGAAGAGTCCGCTTTCCCGGATGGAGCGGCCGCCGCAGACGAGGAGGACGCGGCTCCCGTACTTGGGGAGTTCTTCGCGGAGGTGTTTGAGCTGTCCGTTTCCGAAATAGACTTTCGTGGGGTTGTGGTAGGTGAAGTTGGTAATCATAATATGTGCTCCTTAATGATTGGGGATAAGGGATAAGTGATAGGGGATAAGGCGCGTTTACCGCTTTCAAGCCCTCTTCAGGGCGGAGGGCTTGGTTCATTGGCCTAAGCAGCTAAATGCGCCTTATCCCTTATCCCCTATCCCCTATCCCTTATCCCTTGCGTGGCAAACTTGGATTTCTCGTTTCCTCGATCCATTTGGTGAAGTCTTCGGGGGAGACGCCTAGGGTACGCTCGGCCCAGGGTTTCCATTTCTCTTCTTTGGTGCGGGCGGCGAGGATGGTTTCGGCTTTGGCGCCGGTGCGCTGCTCTAAGAGGTAGGCGAGGCGGATCCAGTGGATGGGGTAGCCTTCTTCTAAGAGGGCGAGGGCGCGCGCTTCTTCGATGCCGTAGAAACGGGAAAGGCGCTCGGCGCGGCAGGCGAGGTATTTCTTTTCGTAGATGGCCGCGGTGAGGCCGAGCTTCTTCTTAATGCGGCTCCAGGGGTCGGTCTTTCGCAGGGCGAGGATTTCGTCAATGGACACGCCGGCGACGGTAGCGAGGAGGGCGGCTTTGTCGATTTCGAGGAATCGCAGGCCGCTTTCGAGGAGGGCTTTCACTTTGTCTTCGGGGATTTGGTATTTGTAATGGATGCTCCGGATCTGGTCGTCTATGGTGGGTTCGCTTTTTCGCATGGTGCCTCCTTGGTTGGAAAGGGATTGGGGATTTCTGCTATTTATATTGTAGCACAGAGGGGTAAGGGATAGGGGATAAGGGATAAGGGATAAGGGATAGGGGATAAGGGATAAGGGATAAGGGATAAGGGATA
>CAVHZP010000358.1:0-2034 GCA_963640485.1 bacterium
TGCATAAAAATTCCAGTATAATTTCTGATAACGATTTAATCAGTGGTTCCCTAGAAGCCCCATCGACATGTGTGCTGGCAATAAGCATCCCCAATTCCTTGATTCCAAAGGAGGTCCCATGACTAAATACATCTTCGTAACAGGCGGCGTCGTATCATCCTTAGGCAAAGGCATCACCGCCGCATCCCTCGGCAGACTTTTGAAAAACAGAGGCTACCGCGTCACCATCCAGAAATTTGACCCCTACATCAACATCGACCCCGGCACCATGAGCCCCTACCAGCACGGCGAAGTCTTCGTCACCGACGACGGCGCAGAAACCGACCTGGACCTGGGCCATTACGAACGCTTCATCGACGAAAACCTCTCCAAAGCGTCCAACGTCACCACCGGCAAAGTCTACCAGTCCGTCATCAACAAAGAAAGAAAAGGCGAATACCTGGGCTCCACCATCCAGGTCATTCCCCACATCACCAATGAAATCAAAGACCGCGTCCTTCGCGTAGGCAAGAACGACAACGCTGACATCGTCATCACCGAAATCGGCGGCACCGTCGGCGACATCGAATCCTTGCCATTCCTCGAAGCCATCCGCCAGGTCAAGAAAGACGTACCCAACAGAAACGACGTCATCTACATCCACGTCACCCTCGTTCCCTACATCGAAGCCGCTGACGAACTCAAAACCAAGCCGACCCAGCACTCCGTCAAAGAACTCCGCTCCATCGGCATCCAGCCAGACGTCATCGTCTGCCGCACCGTGAAAGCCCTCTCTCCCGACATGAAGAGAAAGATCGGCATGTTCTGCGACGTAGAAGCCGAAGCCGTCATCAACAACCTCACCGCCAAGAGCATCTACGAAGTGCCCCTCCTTCTCCAGGAAGAAGGCCTTGACCGCATCGTCCTTCAGAAACTGGGAATGGAAGACAAACCCTGCGACATGGAAAACTGGAAAGCCATGGTACAGCGCATTATTTCCTCCGACAAAGAACTCCACATCGGCCTCGTCGGGAAATACGTGGAACTCCACGACGCCTACCTCTCCGTCGTCGAATCCCTCTCCCACGCCGGCTACGCCCTGGGAAATAAAGTTGTCATCCACTGGATCAACTCCGAAGAACTGGAAGAAAAGAAACCCGACCTCCACGAAGTCTTCAAAGGCATCGACGGCATCGTCATCCCCGGCGGCTTCGGCTACCGCGGCGTAGAAGGCAAAGTCGACACCGTCAAATACGCCCGCGAAAACAAAGTCCCCTTCCTGGGCCTCTGCCTCGGCATGCAGTGCGCCGTCATCGAATTCGCTAGAAACGTATGCGGCATGGAAGGCGCCAACTCCTCCGAATTCGTGGACACCAAATACCCCATCATCGACCTCATGCCAGACCAGGAAGACGTCACCGAAAAAGGCGGCACCATGCGCCTCGGCATCTACCCCTGCAAACTCAAAGCAGGCAGCCGCGCCAGAGACCTCTATGACGGCCAGGAAATCGTCTACGAACGCCACCGCCATAGATACGAAGTCTCCAACGCCCTCCGCCCGGAACTTGAAAAAGCCGGCCTCGTCATCTGCGGCACCAGCCCCGACGGCCGCCTCGTGGAAACCATCGAACTCAAGGACCACCCCTACTTCGAAGCCACCCAGGCACACCCGGAATTCAAATCCCGCCCCAACCGCCCGCACCCCCTCTTCAAGGGCCTCGTCGAAGCGGCTATCAAACATAGAGACGAAAAATAATAAGCAAATAAAAAACTGCGAATCCATTTGGATTCGCAGTTTTTGCTTGGTCATTTCCCGCTGGTGCATACATGGAGGTAGTGCCGCTATCGGAGATAGTAGTCGGTAGTCAGTAGTCGGTAGTCGGTTCGCATTTTGCGAAAGCAAGAAATGGTTTGCTGACCGTTCATCGCGGGACGCACTTCGCTTTCATCGACATGTGTCTCTAGCCGGCTAGCGGCAATTGGACAATGTCACACAAGCTTTAAACGCGTCGCCCCTTGGAGAAGGGGCCGCCCAATAGGGCGGGATGGAATGCG
>CAVHZP010000359.1:0-2015 GCA_963640485.1 bacterium
AGCTCCTGGCGGCTAGCTGCTGGCTGCTAGCCGGCTGGTGCGACAGGCTCAATGATAAACGCCAGAGGCATAAGGCACGCAATTAGCGGTTGGCAAAATATTTTCCAATTCCATTTATCGCGGGACGCACTTTGCGCTCGGCGTTATGTTTCTCTAGCCGGCTAGCAGCCAGAAGCCAGCAGCCAGGAGCTGCATCGACATGTTTGTACTGGCGGTCACGGCACTAGCCGCAAAACAAAAGAAGCCACAAGTTTCCTCGTAGCTTCTTTTGCAAAAATTATTTTTCTTCCGCTTCCATGGCTTCTCTCTTCGCCGCGTAGGTGCCGGGCTGGGCCATGACTTTCGGTTTCTTCATCTGGTTGTATGCCTGGATCATCATGGCACATTCCACGCGCTTCTTCTGGATTTCGCAAGTGATGTGGAATGGCTTATGAATATTTCCGCCATAGGCTTCGTTGTTGGCATGGCAGCCGCCGGAGCAGAAGAATTTTGCCCAGCAGTCGATGCAGTCCGGCTTGCTGAAGACATGATTCATACGGAAATCATGCATCATCTTCATGTTCTTCAAACCTTCATACACATTGCCGATTACGTAGCCTTCGCGGCCTACGAACTGGTGGCAGGGATAAATGTCGCCATTCGGCACCACCGCCAGGTATTCATGGCCGGCGCCGCAGCCACGGAGACGCTTCGGCAGGCACGGGCCTTTCCACAAGTCCATATTGAAATGGAAGAAGAAGAACGGACGGCCTTCCTCTTCTCTCTTGATGAAAAGGTTTGCCAGGCGGTCGTACTCCGCCTTCACCTGCGGCAGGTCTTCCTCTTTGATGGAGTAGTCAGCGCCATCTTCGCCCACCACCGGTTCCATGGAAACTGCCGGGAAGCCCTTGTCGATCATGTCTTCCACGTCGGTGGTGAAGTCCATGTTGTAACGGGTGAAGGTGCCACGAACATAGTATTCCTCGCCCTTGCGGTTCGCCACGCAGTGCTGGAGATTTTTCAGGATTTCATCATAAGTGCCTTCGCCGTGCACGCCGGGACGCATGCGGTCATGCATTTCCTTACGGCCGTCCAGAGACAGGATGAGACTGATGTGATTGTCCGTCAGGTATTTCACCTTTTCCTTGTCCAGGAGCATGCCATTGGTGGTGAGGGACATTTTAATTTTCTTATGATGCTTCTTTTCCTGCTTATGCACATAGTCGATGGTCTGCTGCACCACGTGCCAGTTCATCAGCGGTTCGCCGCCGAAGAAATCGAGTTCACAGTGTTCACGAGGGCCGCTGTGGGCGATGAGGAAATCCACCGCTCTTCTGGCCACGTCGAAGCTCATGAGCATACGCCACTGGCCATAGCCGCCCTGGCCAGCGAAGCAATACTGGCAACGCAGATTGCAATCGTGGGCAATATTGATGCACAGCGCCTTCACGATGGGGCGATCTTCGATGGCCATCTTGTAATTCGGGTCCATAGGCGCATAGAGCGCTTCTTTCTGAATCAGTTCATCCAGATCGTCCATGACTTCGTTCAGTTCCGCTTCGTCATAGTCCTTCGCCAGATTTGCCAGAACCATTCCCCGGTTGGTTCCATTGTAATAAGCCAAGACCTGATACGTCACATCATCGACGATGTGTACAATACCGCTATTCACATCCATGACGATATTCATGCCGTTCTGCTGGAAACGGTGGATCATTGGCTTAATATTGTAATCCATGAAATTATATCTCCTTTATATGTTTGTATCTTATGCGCTGCTCTCGCCAGTGCGTACAGGTCGCTGCGGCTTCTAGCTTCTAGCTGCTGGCTGCTAGCCGGGCTACTGCACAAACTTGCCAGGAAGCGCTACACGCAAAGCTTACGCGCTTGACGATTCGCAAAATCTATTTTCAAACCGCTAGGGAAACACTTTGCTGCTCAGTGAAATGTTCCTCTAGCCGGCTAGCAGCCAGAAGCTAGCAGCTAGCAGCTGCATCGACATGTATGCACTAGCCGAACCCGCTCCATCACTGCCG
>CAVHZP010000360.1:0-2008 GCA_963640485.1 bacterium
GAAGGGGCCGCCCAATAGGGCGGGATGGAATGCGCCGAAGGCGCATAATGAGCAGCAGCGGAAAGCATGCTAAGTTGCACAAATAGTCTTGCGTGATACCGTTAGTGTTGGTTGTGCCTCTTGCGAGTCACTCCATCCCCCGCTATCGCGCGCCCCTTCTCCAAGGGGCTACTCGCGTAGAGGCTGCGCCACATATCACTTTGGCCGCTAGCATGCCCGCTGACTTTGGTGTCAAACGCGCCCTGACTACCGACCACCGACTACCGACTACGAGCCCGATAGCGGTAAGAATCGCTATGAACGCACTGGCGGTATCACCGCTATATTTCAATACTTCCGTCTTCTACCATCTTCCAGAAGCAGTAGAGCGTCGCCTTCGTATCCGCCAGGCTATCGTGCCAGCCTTCTTCGGTGTAGCCGTAGTATTTCGCGCAGGTGATGAGTTTCTGGTATTTAAACTGGCCGGGGTATTTCTCGCTCTTTTCGCCGTAGGTCTTAGCGAAGGGCTTCATGAGATCTACGTAGCGCACTTTTTTCGCCGACGGGATGTAGATGCCGTTCTGGATCAGCATGCCCTGGTCGAAGGGGAGGTTGTAGCCCACGATGATCTTCGCGGCGTGGAGAATCTTCTCGATTTCTCTCTTCCGCTCGCTGATGGCAGGCTTGTCTTCCACCATGGCCGGGGAAATGTGATTCACCTTCTCGGCGTAGTACCACGAGCGGGTGTGTTCGGGGCGGAAATATTCATTCATGACCACTTCGCCGTCTCCATTGATGATGGAGAGTTGCAGTATTTCGTCTGTCTTGGAAATTCCGGTGGTCTCGGTGTCCAGGACGAGGATTTCAGTGTTGGTCATAGTTCTTTCCTGGCGGGAAGGCTAGGGAAACGCTGATTAAATCGCTTTTCATCTGACTTTCTGGCCCGATGGCGCAATACTTCGTCGGGATTCCCCTTACATACTTCGGTATGCGCGGGAAATTCCTCCTCGTCTTGCACCATCGGGCTGGTCAGAAATTCAGATGGCGATTTAATCAGTGTTTCCCTAGCGGTTGGTGCTGCTGTCGTTGGTCTCACATGTCGCTGCGGCTCCTAGCTACTAGCTGCTGGCTTCTAGCTGGCTAGCGCGTACACCTCACCGAAGGGCGGGGGATGGCTGCCTCTGGCGGTGAGAAAGGTGCTTGTCACTTCCGACAAATGCGGGATGCTCTTTGCTCTCATCGATATGTTTCTCTAGCCGGCTAGTAGCTAGTGGCCAGCAGCTAGGAGCTGCCTCGACATGTATGCACCGGCGGCATCAGCACCAACTTACTCCTCCCACGACGTCTCCTTTCTATAGGCATTTCCATCGGCGATGGAATCCAGCTTATGGCTCCTTCGCAGTTTGCGGTTCATAGCGGTGCGGATTTTTTTCTTCGCGCCCTTCTTGCCGGAAAGGTTTTCGGCGCTGCTTTCGCCGTCGTCGTCCAAAATCTTTTCGATTTTTTCTTTCCCGTACATTTTGCGGGCGTACTGATTCAGCCGGGTTTCCTTCGTGACTTTCTGCGGTCTCTTCATAGCCGTATTCCTTTCTGCTTAGATTTTTTAGTATTCCCCTTATGGTATCATTATTGGCTGGTCTTGGCTAGGGGAGTTTAGGGATAAGGGATAAGGGATAAGGGATAAGGCGCATTTTGCTGCTTTCGCACACAAGCCCTCTTCTCTGAAGAGGGTGCCCGTAGGGCGGGTGATGCCAATGAAAGTGAGGCGTGAGGAGTGGAGGTGCGGCGTTATATAGCGGCGCGCCACCACTCCTCCCTCCTCCCTTCTCCCTTCTAATTCCTAACTAGCGGCAAACGAGCCTTATCCCTTATCCCCTATCCCTTATCCCTTTATCTCTTGCACTTCTCTCCGCCCCTGACTATAATATGTGCCATACAAAATACAAGGGAGACACTGATTCAATCGCTATTCATTTGACTTTCTGGCCCAATGGCGCAATACTTCGTCGGGATTTCCCTTTCATACTTC